>NZ_CP019225.1:2122033-2137253 GCF_010222815.1 Synechocystis sp. CACIAM 05
GTTATGACGGTGGAAAAAAGGTCAATGGTCGTAAACGCACAATCCTCGTGGATACCATGGGATTACTTCTCGATGTTGTGGTTCACAGCGCTCATCGCTCAGATCACCAAGGTCTTACTCTACTCGGTACTTGGTTTGCTCCTCTGTGGCAGTGCCTGCAATTGATATGGACTGATAGCACTTTTGGCGGTAAGAATTTTACTGCCTGGGTTGATGAGACCTTTGGCTGGAATTTGGAAGTCGTCAGCAAAAAGAATGGACAAAAGAGTTTTTATGTTTTGCCTCGACGTTGGGTTGTTGAAGGTACCTTTGCTTGGTTTGGTCGCTACCGTCGTTTAAGCAAGGATTATGAATATTTACCTACCACCAGTGAGACAATGCTCTATGTTGCCATGCTCCATCTCATGCTCCGAAGGCTTTGCCTTGAACTTTTCAAACATATTCTTAAGTTCCTTTGGGCTTAAAAAAGCCCCCGTGAGAACTATGGCTAACCCTTGCCATTGCTAATGGGTGGGCCCCAGATTTTACGCTACCGTGGACAATAGTGACAATGCCCACACTTTTTGCAAATTTCCAACTTTTCCATGACCGTTCCTGCCCCCCACCAGAAAGCCAAAGGTCTTAAGCCCGGTAGTCCCCGCCCCGCCAAGGAACTCTGTAGTGATTGCGGTCTGTGTGACACCTACTATATCCATTACGTTAAAGAAGCCTGTGCTTTCATTAACCAGCAGTTTGACCATTTGGAGGAGCAGACCCATGGCCGGTCGAGAGAACTGGGTAAAGAAGATGAGGTTTATTTTGGTGTTCACCAAAAAATGCTCACCGCCCAGAAAAAAGAACCTATCCCCGGGGCCCAGTGGACAGGCATTGTCAGCACCATTGGTTGTGAAATGCTAAACAAAGGCCTGGTAGAAGGGGTGGTCTGTGTGCAAAATACCCCCGAAGATCGTTTCCAGCCCCAGGTGGTAATCGCCAGAACTCCAGCCGAAGTGCTAGCCGCCAAGGTTAATAAACCCACCCTTTCCCCCAATTTATCCGTGTTAGAGGAAGTGGAGAAGTCAGGTTTGAAGCGATTATTAGTTATTGGGGTGGGTTGCCAAATCCAAGCCCTGCGGGCGGTGGAAAAACAATTGGGTTTGGAAAAACTTTATGTGTTGGGAACGCCCTGTGTGGATAATGTTTCCCGGGCTGGGTTACAGAAGTTTTTGGAAACTACTAGTAGATCGCCAGAAACGGTAGTTTATTACGAATTTATGCAGGATTTCCGGGTACACTTTAAACATGAAGACGGCTCGACGGAATTGGTCCCCTTCTTTGGCTTAAAAACAAATCAATTGAAGGAGGTTTTTGCCCCTTCTTGCATGAGTTGTTTTGATTACGTCAACGGTTTGGCAGATCTGGTAGTGGGTTATATGGGGGCTCCCTTTGGCTGGCAATGGTTAGTGGTACGCAATCAAACGGGCCAAGAAATGTTAGACCTAGTGCAAGACCAGCTACATATTGGGCAAGTAAGTTCCGGTGGCGATCGCCATCAGGCAGTGCAACAGGGGATTACGGCCTACGACAAGGCGGTAACGTTACCAATGTGGGTGGCAAAAATAATGGGCTTAGTAATTGATAAAATTGGCCCAACGGGATTGGAATATGCTCGCTTTTCCATTGATTCCCACTTCACCCGTAACTATTTGTATGTCAAACGGAACCATCCGGAAAAGTTGGCTGACCACGTCCCTCCCTTCGCCAAGAAAATTGTTGAGCAGTATAAACTTCCCCAGCAATAAACCCCAATAAAATTCAAGGAAGGCTATGAAAAAATTCTTATTTATGGTCGGTACGCTAGCATTTTTTTCTGGTTTGCCCACTGGTGATGCCTGGGGAGAATCCCTCGATGACAAAGTGCAAACTATTTTGGACGAACATTATCAAAACCGTCGAGAGCCTGAGTTTTTTAGTGCGATTCAGTTGTCCACTAAAGTGGGGGATGGGGATATTAAAACCTACGTGGTGGGAACCAAAAGCCATGCCCCTAATAGTCCGCCCATAGATGCCAAAAGTCTGTTTCAAATTGGCAGTATAACCAAATCTTTTACTTCAGTTTTATTGCTCCAAGCAGAGGCGGAAAATAAAATTAATTTGGGGGATGACTTTACCACTTATCTACCGGAATATGACCACTGGAATGGAGTAACCATTACTCAACTATTGAATATGACTTCCGGGTTACCCAACTACAGTGATAGTCCCACCCTTAACTATGGCTTTGTGCAAAGCCCGGAGCGCATCTGGCAAGATAAGGAATTGGTGGATGTGGTGTATCCCCAGCCCAACTTGCCGGCTCCACCCCTAAATACTGGCTATGCCTACACTAACACTGCTTACACATTGGGGGGTCTGGTGTTAGAAAAGGTTTATGGTCAAAGTTATGCCGAATTAATTGATAAAAAACTTTTGCAACCGTTGGAACTAAACAATACTTTTTATCCCATTCCTAGTTATCCTTCGGACATTTTAGATCGCATGGTGGAAGGCAGTAGTTTTAACCCTTACACCAATCCTGAATTAGCAGGAAAACCGGTGGCTAATGGCAATCTTTCCTGGGCTGGAGCGGCTGGAGGACTGGTAGCTAACACGGAAGATATTATTAATTGGGTTAGGGCTTTGTTTGTAGAAGATCAACTACTGTCAACGGAGCAAAAAACACAGTTAACCCGACTAGTTTCCCTCATTACTGGTAAGCCCATTGATGGTACGACTTCGGAAGAGCCGAGGGGTTTTGGTTTGGGTGTTGTCCAAGGTTACCACGAAGATTGGGGACAGTATTGGTTTTACCAGGGGGAGACCATTGGTCATCGCTCTTTTTATCTTTATTTTCCCTGTAATGAGGTAATTATTTCTGCCTTGTTTAATAGTGCAGTTGATGATCAAAATAACGATGTTAAGCCCCTTCTGGTTGGTGTTTACGAAGCTCTTTTAGACGACCAGCCAAGCTTGGTTTGCAAAACTAAATAATGATGGCGGTAGATCCCAATCTTTTTCCTCTAATTGCTGTGATTATTCTAGGAGGATCTGCGCTGTTAGATTTTCTGTTGGGGGATCCTAAATCTTGGCGACATCCAGTGGAATTTATTGGTTCAGCCATTAACTTTGCTAGCCAGTTGATCATCCGCAAAGTTAATGATAAAGATTCTAGACGTTTATGGGGCATTTTTTTAGGATTAAAAATCATTATCGGCAGTGGTTTTCTAGCTTGGTTAATCGTTTACTTGGCTGAAAAAGTCTCCCCTGTTTTAGCAGTAATTATCCAAATAATTGGGGTAGCAAGTTGTTTTGCTGGCCATAGTTTAGCCCAAGCGGCCCAGTCAGTGATAGAACCATTAAAAGCGGGAGATTTGTCTACTGCTCGACAAGAACTAGCCCTATTTGTGGGTCGTGATACGGATAATTTATCGGAGAGAGAAATCTTGCGGGCCACAGTGGAAAGTGTGGCAGAAAACACAGTGGATGGAGTCACTAGTCCTCTTTTTTATGCACTTTTGGGCATTCTTTTTCCTTTCATTGGCCCCTGGCCCCTGGCGATCGCCTACAAAGCGGCCAGTACCCTGGATTCCATGGTGGGCTATAAACGGGAACCCTATACGGATTTAGGCTGGTTCAGTGCCCGTCTGGAGGATTATTTAACCTGGCTACCCTGTCGATTAACGGTGTTGATGTTGGCAATTTTATCGGGAAAACCAAAACAAACTTGGGCCATTGTCCGTCGGGATGGGCTCCTAGATCCTAGTCCCAATTCCGGTTGGAGCGAAGCCATTTATGCCGCTATTTTGGGCATACAACTAGGAGGAGATAACTATTACCAGGGAGTATTGAAAAGCAAACCTTTATTGGGAGATGGGATTCAGCCTTTAACCATAGCCAAAATTGCCCAAAGTTTATGGTATTCCCGCACGGTTTTTCTTTGGCAATTATTATTAGGCTTAACAGTAATATTAGCTATCCAAGCGGGCGCTATGTCGGAGATAAGCTTCAATAAAATCTGATAATTCCCCATCCATCACGCCCCCCACATCGGTGGTTTCGACATTAGTCCGCAAATCTTTGACCAATTGGTAAGGATGAAAAACATAGTTGCGAATTTGGGTGCCCCAGGCCGCTTCCACCATGTCCCCTCGAATTTCGGCGATCGCCTGGGCCCGTTGCTCTTCTAGGACAATTAATAACTTAGCTTTGAGAATGGCTAGGGCCTTTTCTTTATTTTGTAACTGGGAACGTTCCTGGGTGCAACGCACAGCCAAACCTGTGGGTAGGTGAACAATCCGTACAGCGGTTTCCACTTTGTTCACGTTTTGCCCGCCTTTACCGCCGGCCCTGGAGGTGGAAATGTCCAAATCCTTATCGGGAATATCCAAATTAATTGCTTCTTCCCCCAGCAAAGGCATCACTTCCACCCCAGCAAAGCTAGTCTGGCGTTTACCGTTGGCATTGAAAGGAGAAATACGCACCAAACGATGGGTGCCCTTTTCCGATTTGAGGTAACCGTAGGCGTAGCGTCCTTCAATCTCCAACGTGACGGATTTTAAGCCCGCTTCGTCTCCCTCGGAAATTTCCGCCAAATGGACTTTGTAGCCCTGTTTTTCGCTCCAACGGGTGTACATCCGCAGCAGCATTTCCGCCCAGTCTTGGGCATCGGTGCCTCCAGCCCCCGCATTGATGGTTAAAGTGGCCCCTTTTGCGTCATAGGGGCCAGACAGTAACTGCTGCAGTTCCCAACGGTCTAATTCTTTTTGCAGTTGTTCCAGGGTAGTTTCCGCTTCCGTCAGTAGGGCTTGGTCGTCCTCTAACTCCAAAAGCTCCACAATGGCCTGGCTATCTTGCCACTGCTGTTGCCAAATGCCCCATTGCTCTAACTGGGATTTTGTTTCGTTCAAAGTCTGGAGAATTTGTTGGGCTTGGTCCGTATCGTCCCAAAAATCCGGTTGGGCGGCGCACTGCTCCAAGTCTTGAACTTTGGCTTTTAATCCTGGCAGGTCAAAGATAGTCCTGGGTTTGCCCCAGGCGAGAGGAGATTAGTTCTAGGTTTCTTTTCAGGTCTGTTAATTCGGTGATCATTGAGCAAGAATTGAGCAAAAACAGTCTTTGACGCCAATCCAAGTATATGACCATTGGGCTAGCCCCGCACTGAGGGGGATTCATCAACAAAACTTATCGTGTTTGTCAAGATTTGTTAATTTTGCTTGGCTAGTCAAATTATTATCCCTATCATTTTGTAAATATGGATACAGAAATTATTCCTTTGACTTCCAAACTGCCCTGGTTGTCGTTCCTAGAGTCTTGGATTTTCTCCCGCTTTAGGGAAATTCAGTGGGGACTTGGGTAGCGAATCCCCGGATAAGTGCTAAAGAACTGGGCCGGCTCGGGAGTGCTTCTGGGAAAAATTTCGCCGGTTAGTAAAATGGAGAGGACTTTATGTCGCCACAAATGAACCTGTTTAATGCAACGGCATCGACGCCGGTCAATAAAATAGCTGGGGATTGGCACGGTTTTTGTCAGATTACGTATAACCGAGATACTTGGGTAAAATTGCTGGAGAAGCCGGGGAGCTATGCCTTCGATGAAGCGAAGTTGCTTTGCCAGGATACTTCCACCACCTGGGTTGCCTGGGTGCCGGACCACGGGGAAGTTGTTTTAGACCGCAGTGATTTTTATTGTTAAACAGTTTGGCGACCGAAGTTGGCGATCCGGGTTGATATGCTACCCAAGCTAGAATCCTTCTGGATCGCTGAAGTTGAGATTACTCCTCTAGACCGAAATCTGGGGCCAGGGGAGGGGCGATCGCCTCTTCGTTGGGGGAGTCCACTGGACCGCGGAAAATAAACACAGTGGTGTTAGTTTGGCTAGCGATTTGGGTGGGTAAATTGCCGTGGATGACGTTTTTGAGCAATCCTTCCCTGCTGGCCCCCAGCACGATCGCCGCACATTCACGCATTTCCGCCAGGTCACTGAGGGCATCGGCAATGGAATTGGAGCAAACGGGAATGGGAATAATCGGTCTTTGTAACTGTTCTGACCACCGTTCTGCCAGGTTTTTTAAATCGTAAAAAGGGTCATAGCGCTGGGATTGACGGGGTAGATAAACTTTAGAAATCAGTAGCTGGGGGTTATTTTCCTCCGGGTAAAGGGAAAACAACGCCGGCAACAGATTTAACATTTTTTCAATGTTGGGGCCTCCCGCCACCGGCATTAACCAGTGGGCCATGGGGGATAAATAGCGGGGATAGGCGTGGTCATTGGTGCCCTGTTTAACCATTAATAAAGAGCAGGGGGCTTGGTCAATCAGGCGATCCGTGATTTGTCCAAAAATTTGGCCGCCAATGGGCATTTCCCCTTGCCATTCAAGGATTAGCAGGTCGCTATGGCGGGTTTGAATGGTATCAAGGATGGTGTCGGTAATACTGTAGGCCAGCTTGATTTCCGTATGGAATAACACTCTCTGGTGGCGGGCAATGCGTTCCAGTTTTTGCATCAGTTGCCGTTGCCTCTGCCATTGCACCCTTTGCACAGAAGGGGACTGAGCTTTAGATACCTTGACCACCTGTAAACAGTCAATTTCGTAGTTTTGCTTTTTGGCGATCGCCGCCGCAATTTGAAACAAAACTAAAGCACTATCGGAGTCTCGGATGGGTAATAGAATGCGCCCTTCTCCCACCAACGGCGATCGGGTTTGGTATACGCTGTAGGCGGGATGGGGAGGATGGATAATTTGCCCCCCTAACTGACTCACTTCCTCCCGAATAATGTCTGTGCGGGTGATAATGCCCACTAATTTGTTGTCCCCTTCCACCACCGGCAACCGGGAAAGTTGATAACGGTTGAGCAAATAGAGCACATCACTGAGGGGCGCTTCCGGATCTACAGTGATGGGATTGGGGGTCATAATTTGCTTCAGGGCAATGTGCACCGACTCCTGGGCCGCATTGGCCAAATCCGTTTGGGTAAATACCCCCACCAGTTTGCCCCCCTGCACCACTGGAAAGCCCCGGTGATGGGAATTGGACATAATCGGTAGCACCTGGGCTAGGGTGAGACTCTGCTCCAGGCTTTCCACCTGCGTTTTCATTACCTGGCCAGCTCGGATATCAGCGAGAAAGTCATGGTCTGGCTTTTCCTCTGCCAAAAAAATGCCCTTGGTTTCCAGCAAATGATCGTACAAAGAACGGGGAAAGAGACTTTCCGCCACTAGGTAGGACGTGGCACAGGCCACCATCAGGGGAAGCACCACGTTGAAGTTGCCCGTTAGCTCAAAAACAATGATGATCGCCGTCACTGGCACCCGCACCACACTAGTGAAAAAAGCGCCCATCCCCGCCAGGGCAAAGGTAGTTTGGGTAACTTGATCTTGCCAATAACTGCCAAATTCCCCCACCAGATAACCCAGGGCCGATCCCATCACTAAAGCCGGCGCAAATAATCCTCCCGGCGCATCGGTGCTGTAGGCCAGGATAGTCAAAATGAAATGGGCCACTAAGGTCAAAACTACCTGATGCCAACTCAGTTCTCCGGAAGTAACAAATTCCCTCAGCCCCGCATTGTCCCGAAAAAAGCTCGGCAATAGGGCGATCGCCACGCCGGAAATTAAGCCCACAAAACCAATGCGAATAACCAGGGAAAGGTTCTGTTTTCTTTGCCAGTTTTGCAGGGAGAGAATACTGCGGTTGAGCAAAACCCCCAAAATGCCAGCCAAAATTCCCAGTAAAAGATAGAAAGGAATCTCCCCCGTAGTAAAACGCACCGTTGGGCTATTGCTTAAGCTATGGGCCAGGTTAAGGTCACTGGATTGGAATACCAAAGACGTGACAGCCCCCACGAAGGAAGCGACGATCGCCGTTTCTAGGGTCAAGCTAGACACATCCCGCATTAATTCTTCCACCACAAACAAAACCCCAGCAATGGGGGTGGTGAAGCCCGCCGCTAATCCCGCCGCCGCCCCGGCCGCAATCATTTGCCGCCGATGTTCCGGGGAAGTGGGAAACCACCGACTCAACTGGGCCGCTAGAGCTGCGCCAATATGCACCGTGGGAGCCCGCCGTCCCAAGGTCATGCCTCCCCCCAGCACTAGCACTGTTCCCAACAGCTTGACCACCGCCACCCGCCAATCTAGGGGAATGGGATACCGAGCCAGGGCCGCTTTCACCTGGGGAATGCCACCGCCCCCCGCCGGTCGGGAAAATTGTTCAATTAATGCCCCCGCCAAAGCACCAAACACCAAGCCAAAACAGGGCAGCACCCAAATGGCCCCATAGGTATCCGCCAGACTCAAACGGCTGGATCCTAACCAGTTGACTCCGTTTTTAATTACTAAGGCCGCTAGGGCAGAAACAAATCCGATCACACAGGCTTCGGCGATCGCATAACGGCTATCGATGGCAGTGCGGCCATAGTGTCGAGAGCGCAACCATTGTTGCCACCGTTGCCAAAAGGGAAACCAAGCCATGGAGAGAGAATTACTAAAACAGGTTTAGGGCAAATTTTGAGATTGCGTCGCCATCCGGCAATCAGTTTGTTACAATGGCAGCGGTCACCACAGCCTTTGAAGAGAGCGTCTTTGAGCCAAGTTGTTAATATCCCTACCCTAGATACCTTAGCGCAGGAACTGGCCGCTATTCAGCAAACTGGTTCTAAACGTATTGCCCTGCTAGGATCTCGCCATGTGCCGATAACCCACCAACAGTTGATCGAAATGATGAGCTACGCCTTGGTGTTGGGGGGTAACCACCTGGTCACTTCGGGCGCTACGGGTACTAATTCCGCCGTCATTAAGGGGGCCATGCGAGCCGATCCTAATTTACTCACGGTAATTTTGCCCCAAAGTTTAGACCGCCAGCCAAGAGAATCCCGTAATCAGTTGGGACAGGTAGTCCATCTGGTGGAAAATGCTGAAAATGATAGTCTTTCCCTGGGGGAAGCCAGCACCATTTGTAACCGAGAAATTGTCAGTCGTTGTCAACAGTTGATTTGCTTTGCATTCCACGAAAGTCATACCCTTTTGCAAACCTGTGCGGAAGCAGAGGAGCAAAGAAAACTGGTCACCCTTTTCTATTTTGATTAATTCTAGGGATTTAAATTTTGCTGATTGGCTAGAGCGGCGTTGGGTGACTCCTTCCTATGCTGGTTGGTTGCTTTTAGTGCTGGCCATTTGTTTATTCGGAGCTGCCACTAATTCCATGGCCGGTTGGTTATACGTCATCAGCGGCATCAGCTTTGCCCTCTTGATTATTGCGGCTATTTTGCCTTGGCGATCGCTCCGACAGTTGCAGTTAGAACGTTTTCCCATCCAGCCGGTGAGTGCGGGGGAAAATTTGACCATTACCCTGCAACTTTATAACAACTACAAGGAACCGAAGAATTTACTCCAGGTGTGGGATGTGTTGCCTGCCGGTTTGGGAAGGCCCCAAGGTAAGGCGATCGAACTGGTTGCCCCCAAGGATTTTTACCAATGGAGTTATTTCCAGCCCACCCATCAGAGGGGAGTTTACCACTGGCAAAAGTTGGAATTACGCTCCGGTGCCCCCCTGGGTTTGTTTTGGTGTCGTCGCAGTCAGGCTCTCCCCGTGAAAGCCATTGTTTATCCCCAGGTGCTCAAGCTCCAACAATGTCCTTTGGTGGATGCCATTGGTACGGAGGATCAGGACAAGATCCAGAGCGATCGCCATTACCAGGCGGCGACCGAAGGTATAACAAAAACTTTACGGGCTTATCGTTTTGGTGATCCCACCAGGTTAATTCACTGGCGCAGTAGTGCCCGGCTTGACCAATTTATGGTGCGGGAATTGGAAGTGGTGACAGGGGGTCAGGAGTTAGTCATTGCCCTTGATAGTGGTAGTTCTTGGTCAGCAGAAATTTTTGAAGAGGCGGTCATTGCGGCGGCTTCTTTGTATTTCTATGCGGTGCGGGCCCAGTTGAATGTGCGGCTATGGACAGCGGGGGCAGGCTTAGTGGCCGGTGGGCGATCGGTATTGGAAGCTTTAGCAGCGGTGCAAATGGAGGAATCTGACCAGCATGAACTACCCCGACGCATTCCTTTGCTGTGGATCACCGGCCGGGCTGACAGTGTGCAGGATTTGGCTAGTTACAGTCGTTGGCTCTATTTTGCTCCACCGGGGGCATCATCTTCCCCTCACTCTGCCCTTCGTGCTGGCTTGACGGTTGAGGTAGGTAAAGATTTGTCCCAACAACTGCAGCGGCCTCCGAATTTTTCCCCAAGGATAGTTAGTTAGACATTAAAACAATACGTGTTTATGCTGAATGTGTCCCGGGTCACTCAATGGTGAATGGTGTTAGAGTAATATCATCAGCCACGATATGCTCCCCCCAGGCTTTTATCTCTCGTCAGGTTCAGCTATGTTTAAGGCTATTTTCCCAAGGTATTCCGTTGGCGATCGCCGTTTGCTGAAGTCAGTCCGCCAGTCAGCTCAGCAGGGTTTCACCATGTTCGAGGTGCTGATTGCCTTGATGATTTCCTTTCTATTTCTGACAGGAACCCTGAATGCCATGGTAATGGCAACGGTAATGCGGGTTAAAGCAGAAAGACAAGCCCAAGCTGGTTATTGGATTAAAGAAGATTTGGAGCAAGTTCGGGCATTGGCTGCAAATTTCAATCCGACGACCGGCAATGGATGTCCTACTGGTGTGGGGGCCGCTTTTCGGGATGCAAACAATAGTGCTGACGCCGATCCCACAAATAACGGACTAGCTAGTTTGCCGACTCCAGGAAATAGAACAATTTTAGGAAGAACCACAAGCCTGACTAGAACTCCTGCCGTTTCCGACAATGTTCTTCAGCTTACCTACACTGTCACAAACACCGAAATTACAGATCCCCAGAAAAAAGTTCTGGCCACACTCTACACAGAAGTTCTACCCGCTGCAGCTCTTACTTGTCCGTAAGTAACTTGATGATAAATAAAATTTATGTTTGGAGTGGCTAGTAATGACAAAGAAAAACAATTCTAAATTTCTGTTAAAACTTTTTTGTCTTTCTCCCTTGACAACTTCCAACCGGGGATGGACTTTGATTGAGATGGGTGTGGTAGTTGTTATTGTTGGCATTTTGGCTTCTTTAGCTATGCCCAGTTTCGGTAAGATGCAGGCTAGAAACCAACTCCGGGGAACAATGTCCCAGGTACAGAGTGCAATTCAAGAGGCTCAAAAGAATGCTATTAAGAGAGGCACTAGTTGTACTGTAGTTATTACCCCCTCGTCTGGAGCCTCCCCGGCAACGGTAGCCCAAGCAAGTGGAAATAATGGTTGTGTTCCCAATCCTGTCACTATTCCCACCACAACTGGTATTACTTTTTCTCAACCCAACACTGCTACCAACGTCCAATTTTCCTATAAGGGCAATCCTAGTGCATCAACAGATCAAACCATAGTTCTATCCCATGAGATAACAAGCTTGGAGCCTCGGTGTCTTGTAATCTCTTCTGGCATAGGAATTATGCGTTCCGGTTACTTACAGGGGGGGAGTTGTACTCCCGCTCCATAATGACAGTTTGGGGATTTTGTAAAGAATTGCTGAGATGTCTTATTGGTTACTACTTTTTGTCTGAGGCTATAAATATACTAGAGGCTGACAATCTTGTCGGAGGTGTTGGCCTATGGCTTGGCAAAGCAAATTACCTATTTTCCTGAGGCTATTTTCTCGATCCAGAGGTTTGTCATCGGGCTGGACGTTGATAGAAGTGGTGACAGTGGCGGTGGTAGTGGGGATTTTGGCCAGCATAGCAATGCCCTCTTTCATGGGGATGAAAGCCAGAATGGACACAAGGAATGGGCTTGACACCCTCAAACAAACTTTACAGCAAGCCCAAAGGAATGCCATTAAAATGGGAAAAGAATGTCGAGTTCAACTATCACCCAATAGTAGTCCGCCCAAAATTCTTCTCCATACTGACTCAAAGTACAATGGGTGTTTACCTTATCGAGAAGTTCCCCTGGAAAACGTGCTGTTCCACCATAATTTTTCCGGTACTGACATTCGTTTTTCCTATAAAGGTAATTCGACTAATTTGGGGACTATGGTGGTGGAATCGATCAATGTTGTAGGCATACGCTACTGTCTGGTGATGTCCAATATGATTGGCATGATGCGTAGTGGGGATTATGTGGAAGTTCCTCCCACTGTGAGTGCGACCCATTGTAAACAAGGTATTTAGGGGGATGATAATGAAAGCTTGGCTGTATTTGCTGACTCGTAAACCAGTCAAGGGGTTTACTCTCTTAGAACTTTTAATGGCTTCGGTTTTGACATTTCTGGTGGTTAGTGCTACTGGTTATGCTGTTTTTATCATGACCAGAGACAACATTTCCTCTAGTGTTTCCAGTGATTTACAATTTAATACAAATAGGGCTTCAGATTTCATTGCCGATGAGATTAAACAATCTTCAGCACTCTCAACAGATCCTGCTATTCTTCCCTCTGGCTGTACAAGTATTACTTCGTCACAATTTGTTTTTGGCCTTATTTTTGCTCCAGCCACAACTCCAAGTGTCATTTATTACAAAAAAACACCACCAGATAGTCCATGGAGAGGTCCCAGTTCCATATACCGTTGCGGACCATCTTTTGATGGAAGCGGTGTAGTTGACTATGCATCTACAACAAGAAGTTCAAATATCCTCGTTGATTCCATTTCGACTACAACTACAAATTGTCCATCTGGAATGTTTCCCACAACTTCGGTTGCTGGATTTTATATTTGTCACAATAACTCTAGCCCTCTTAAGCTAGTGCAGTTAAATATAACAGCAACTTCAACTGACCTAGCTGCTCGAGGTTTAACCAGGCAAAGCCAAGGTGCTAGTAGTGGAACTTATTCGGTTAGAACGACAGTTTTTGCCCGCTCCGGTGCTCCCTAAACTCAAGTTCCTGGAGTTTCAATTGAGTAGAATTGAAAAGTGAATTTTTGGCGACTCAGTTTTTACGAAGAAAAGTTAGAAAGTTAGGTGGCTCCTTTCAACATGATTTTTGTCTGGGTTAAGGTCATTTGCCAAACGGCGATCGCCAACTAAATAATCAGCTAATCAAAACATATTTTAGAAGAACCGATGAAACAGACCGTGTTATTCATTCCTGGATTTGCCGGAACTCCGGCCATGTGGGACTATCCCATAACTAATCTCGAGGATATTATCGATGCCCAAAGTTTGGTGATGGAAGGAGATTCGCTGCAGGCAATGGCGGACTTAGTGGTTAACGCCAATACATTGCCCGATAAATTTGCTCTGGTTGGCCATTCCATGGGGTCTTGGGTGGGAGCCGCCACCGCTGCCCTGCATCCAGAAAGAATTACCAAACTAGTGCTGATGGACGGTTGGGCCCGCAATAATGCCGCCAAAGCTGAAGAAATGGAAGCCACACTCAAGGCTCTGGAGGCAGGACAACACCAACAAGTTTTGGCTCAGCACTGCCCCAATGTTTTTTATGGTGATAATGCCAACTTTAGTAATAACGTCAAGTTTTTGCGGAGTCTCCAGGAGTCTTTGCCGGCATCACTAATTACGCAACAGTGGCAGGCCATGGTCAAAGATAACGATATTCGTCACTTATTACCAAAAATTCAATGTCCCACCCTGGTAATCCATGGCCGTCATGATCCTTGGTTTGACTTGGACGAGAATTTATTCCTGGCCCAATCGATTCCCCATGCTCAATTCACCATCGTGGAAGATGCGGCCCACGGCACTCCCATTGAACAACCCCAAGCAACCACTGCTTTGTTGCGCCTTTTCCTCGGCAATTAAGATTTTGTGCAAACCACCCCAATGCCCATCATGTTGACTAAGCCCATCCGCAACCTAGGGAGTATGGAATCAAAGGTTGGGATTTTCTGCAATGGTGACAGCTAAATTCTACGGGTAGGCGACGATATAGACCTTAATATCCGAATATTAAAAGCAGAAAAAAAGGGGGAACAGGTGGTAATTCCCGCTTCCCCAGCAATGGGCAATGGAGGTATCAAGACTAGAACTGTTTTTTAACCTGCTCAAACGTGTTGGACAATTCATTCCAACTTTTCTCTAGGCCAGCTTGCAATTCTTCCCAAGCCGCTTCACTGGACTGTTGCAGATCGTGCCATTTACCCATTAGGGCGTCCCGTTGAGCCTGAAGGTCTTTGAGGGATTTTTGATAGTTAACATTGGCATCTGCCGCTTTTTCTCTTGCTTCGGCAGTCATTTGATCAATCTGGGCATTGAGCTTGTCAATTTTTGCCCTTACCTTCTCTTTGTAGGCTTCTTTTTCTTGGGTGGTCATAGTAGTGGGGTTAGACATAAAGGTTATCCTCATCTGTTTTTGTTTACTTTTCGCTTGCCGTCGGCTTTTTAATAAACCGCAGCACCCAGCCAGTGATGGGAAGAAGAAATTAAACGTTTCTCGACATCACATCAGTAGGGTTAGTTAATGTTGTTTTGTGGAAATATTTATTTGACTGATTGGCCAAACTTGCTTGGCCTAGAATCTGCCAGTGATAGATAGGGCTATCACGATTAGGGCTAAAGCCAAATTGGCAGCCAACCCGAAACCAATTAAATTCCGTCTAAACTGTTTCTTGGAATTTGGATCGATTTCTGATATGGGAGGAGAAACAGGGTAAGCATTGATCAAACCCGAATCGGTGACCCGGTAGGCAGGCTCAACGTTGGGGGAAGAGGGCGCATTGGCTTTGCCGGTTGTTTCTTTCATTTCTGACTCTGGAGTCAGAGGCTTGTCCCTCTCTGTCAATCCCTTGGCGGCAACTTCAGAGGGAATTAGCTCGCTCCCATCACTGAAATGTTGGCCATGACTATTTTTAGCATTGGTTTCTTTTGCCAAAGCTACATTCTGGTTATCCATTGATAACCCTCCATCTAACGACAGCAAGTAATCCTCTTGCAATGACACCATTATAACTCCCTGTCGTGTTTTTGTCAACTCAAAGTAATTTAACTTTAAATATATCGTTATAATTTTATAACTATTTTGTCATTACATAGCCTAAGAACATGTTTGAAAAGTTCGAGGCAAAGCTTTCGGAGTATGAGATGGAGCATGGCAACATGAATCATTGTCTCACTGGTGGTAGGTAAATATTTATAATCCTTTTGTTCATCCTTTTTGCTGACGACTTCCAAATTCCAGCCAAAGGTCTCATTAACCCAGGCAGTAAAATTCTTACCGCCAAAAGTG
>NZ_CP019225.1:2137353-2252105 GCF_010222815.1 Synechocystis sp. CACIAM 05
GATTATCATTAATTATGGTGAAAATTTTATTCTTTTCACCATTTTCCATTCTTCACCCTACTTTTCAAACACGCTCTTAGGATCTATGGATCTATTCCAACGACAAGACTAGATCGGAAATTGGGGGAATTATCGAGTGAAACCTTACAAAGCATAAGACAAGGGATAATTTTTGCATTAGCTTTGGAGTAATAATCAGCCTATTTAGGGAGCAAAATAACAGCGATTAAGCCCCTGGGATTCAGCAACATAAAGGGATTGATCAACGCTGATCGTTACTATGCCATGCAAAAAGGAGGCATTGTGGCGTCCGGGGAAACCCAAACCTTGAGCCAGGAAGTTATCCAAAAATTCTTGGCCGTTTAATCTTTCCAGATTTTTCTCCACTGCCGGATTAATGGTATTTTTTCGGGTGTCGTAACCCTAAAGAGGAATTTAATCTATGAACGTGATTCCCACGGCGATCGCCGATGTGTTGATTTTGGAGCCCAAAGTCTTTGGCGATGAACGGGGTTTTTTCTTTGAGAGCTACAACGACAAGGTTTTCCAGCAGGCAGTGGGCATAGAACCCCATTTTGTGCAGGATAATCATTCCTTTTCTTGTCAGGGGGTAGTGCGGGGGTTACATTATCAAATCCAGCATCCCCAGGGAAAATTAGTGCGGGCGGCCCGGGGAGAAATTTTCGATGTGGCAGTGGATCTGCGCCGTAATTCCCCTAGTTTTGGCCAGTGGGTGGGTTGTGTGCTCAATGACCACAATAAAAGACAGCTATGGATTCCCGCCGGTTTTGCCCACGGTTTCGCCGTTCTTTCCCCGGAGGCAGAGGTGCTGTATAAAGCAACGGATTACTATGCACCGTCCTATGAGCGCACCCTATTGTGGAATGACCCGGCCATTGGCATTGATTGGTCGTTAACCACCACTCCCCTATTATCTCTCAAGGATCAACGGGGTCTTCCCCTAGCCGAAGCGGAGGTGTTTGATTTTTAAGTTCGCCTCTTTCCTGAATTACCCAAAAGTTTGCTGGAGAAGAATCAAGGACTCATTTTCCCCAACCCTAAGGAGAAGGGGGCAAAACATCTGCTCTCCCCGTCGTCTGGCCAAATTTTTGCCGGAGCCATTGCCAAATTTTTCCCAGTAATTGTTCCAAGCCGTACACCAGACGATCAAGCCATTCCAAGCACCAAACCAAGACGTGTTTGTCATAGCCCAAACTCTGGGCCTGGGTTTCAATCCAATCAAAAGCGGTTTCCAATTCTTGGGGCGATCGCCTTTGATGGGCCATTTGCCCCGCGGAGTGAAGCGATTTTCCTTGGGGTTTAGTCTCCCCTTGGGCAGACACAACTTTTTCCTCTAATTCATCTAAAGCCCAATCCTCCTCCAGCCAGGGATCTTGCGCCACCATCCCAGGGGGACTGGGGAAAACGGAATTTGCCAAGGCGGATTGCTTACGGCCAGGGTGTTTACGACCACGGCGGTTAGGGGCGATCGCCTGGGAATTATTACCAGGAACCAACGCAAAATTGTGGGGATTTTCAATGCTTTCTTCTGTCCATTGTTCAACGGCATGGGCTGTGGTAGCGGATCCATTGCCTTGGCCCAGTAGAGGCGTAACCATGGCGGGCATGGGCAAATCAGCAAACAATTCTTCCCAAGCCAACCACGGACTGGAATTTTCCCCTGGTAAAACAGGATTATTTCCCCCTTCCCCTGCCAACGATTGGGCTGAACCACTTCTCTGGGGACCGAAAAAGTAGGCGATCGCCGCTTGGAGAATCACTTTTAACTCGAACGGATCGGGGCCGTTAACCGGATGGCGATCGGAATTGAATAATTGCTCCAGGGTTTGTTGTACCCGATGCTGTAAACCCTGCCCCAGATGTTGGACGGTGGGGGGCAGCACTTCCACAATTTGTTGGGATAGTTGTTGAGATTTAACTACGGTGGCTTCAATAACAGGTTGTTGTCCCAGGCTTGTGGCAGTCTGGGTGAGCCAATGTTTTAAGCCATTAAGATCGGGGGTTGAAACCGCTGTGGGGATAATGGCCCCGGTGGATTGCCCCAAGGTAGATAAAGCCGGCCTGGTTTGCCAACGGTAAATGCCCTGCCAGAGCCAATCCAGGGGGGCAAGTACCTTTACACTCTGTTCCCGTTGCCCATTGCCGTCACCGCCGCTAATTAGAGGGAGACCCCGCCATTGTTTAGCTTGCAAAGCCCATTGCCGACGACGTTGATAATGCCATTGGGCCAACTCCCGCCGAATTTGTTGTTGCAATTGTTGCTGTTGCTCCGGGGAAAACACATCCAGAGTTAAATTGTCTTTGGTGGTCAGCACTAAACGGCGATCGCCACAACGGGAAGCTAAACCTTGAATGACAATGGCATTGTTGTCGACTTGGAAAAGGCTTTTAACCTGCTCCCCCAATTTGCTTAGTAGGGACGGACTTGCACTGGGGGGTAACGCTGGTTTCTCTGCCTGGGCGGGTAAAGCTAGATCTTGATCGGCGACGGCATCTCTATTTTTCTTGGGGGATTGAGAGTCAATTAAGCCGGGGAAATCCTGGGTTAACACTAGGCCTTGGTTTGCTTGATCAACCACAGCATGGTCAAACCAAGCCTGCAGGGAAGTAAGCACCGTTGCAATGGGTTGGTCAGCGGCGATCGCCAAATCTCCCCTATCGTCGGAACTTACCTTATCTCCTTTTTTTTCTTGGGGTAAAGCCCGTTGGTTCTGATTCCCCTCGCCCCCTAACACCGGCCCCAACCACTTTTCTGGATGTAGCAGCCAGTAAAAGGGATACATCAAAGCCTGGACGCCCCATTCCGCCGCCACCCGCAGATGACGCACCGTTTCCCCCAGGCGATCGCGCAACCGTTGGGATTGGCGATTGAGATTGGTAAAAAGACGACTCTTGTAGGGGCCACGGGAACTAGACATGGGAACTACCGACTACCAATGGAATGGTCACAATGCTCAAAGACCAAAGTGATCAGATTGTGTTCTATCCTACCCCGACTAGATGGGGCTGACCGACTTCGCTTAGAATCTACCATGGGGTGTAAACCTGCCCTCCATTCCACCTACTGCAAATTGTACTATGGTTTCAGAACGCATTTTGCCTGAATTGAACACCGCAGAAATTTCCCTGGACAGAGAAACCGCCTTAGTGCTTTACGAAGACATGGTCCTGGGTCGCTTCTTCGAGGATAAATGCGCTGAGATGTATTACCGGGGCAAAATGTTTGGTTTTGTCCACCTCTACAACGGCCAGGAAGCGGTGTCCTCTGGGGTAATCAAAGCCATGCGCCAGGATGAGGATTACGTTTGCAGTACCTATCGAGACCATGTTCATGCCCTCAGTGCGGGAGTTCCAGCTCGGGAAGTAATGGCGGAACTGTTTGGTAAGGAAACCGGTTGCAGTCGGGGTCGGGGTGGTTCTATGCACCTATTTTCCTCGGCCCATAATCTCCTGGGGGGCTTTGCGTTCATCGGGGAAGGGATTCCCGTGGCCCTGGGGGCGGCGTTTCAAACTAAGTACCGCCGGGAAGTGTTGAAAGATGACGGCTACGACCAAGTTACCGCCTGTTTCTTCGGTGATGGCACCAGTAATAACGGCCAGTTTTTTGAATGCCTGAACATGGCCGCCCTGTGGAAACTGCCCATTCTGTTTGTGGTGGAAAATAATAAATGGGCGATCGGTATGGCCCACGAGCGGGCAACGTCCCAACCAGAAATCTACAAAAAAGCCAGTGTGTTCAACATGGTGGGAGTAGAAGTGGATGGTATGGATGTGGTGGCAATGCATAAAGTAGCAACGGAAGCAGTGGCTAGGGCCAGGGCCGGCGAAGGGCCTACCTTGATTGAAGCGTTGACCTATCGTTTCCGGGGTCACTCCCTAGCGGATCCCGATGAACTCCGTTCTGCCGAAGAAAAACAGTTTTGGGCTGCCCGGGACCCGATTAAGAAATTTGCCGCTTTCATGACGGAACACGAATTAGCCAGCAATGAAGAGCTCAAGGCGATCGATAAACGCATTCAAGAAGTAATTGACGATGCCCTGGCCTTTGCCGAGTCTAGCCCCGAACCCAATCCCGAAGATCTGAGGAAATATATTTTCGCTGATTAGTATGCTGGGGAAGCGGCGCAATACGTTCACCGTTTGGGAGAATGGAATAGTTAACCGTGGGAGTTTGTTTGTGATTGTGCTCCTGATCGATTAACTGCCTATTTTTCCTCCTACTCCCTGTGCATGGAATCTAAGTTGCTGAGTGCAAATCAAGGCTTTGGCCCGGTTTTAAGAAATTCCCGCTTTTTGTTCCTCTGGGTTGGCCAAATTTTCTCTCAGTTGGCCGACAAGTTTTATCTAGTTTTGATGATTGCCCTGATCGCCAACCATTACCAGGGGGAAAATCAATCCATTAGCGGTTGGGTGTCGGCCATTATGATCGCCAACACGATTCCGGCGGTGCTATTTGGTTCCTTAGCTGGAGTCTACGTTGACCGCTGGCAAAAGAAACAGGTGTTGGTAGTCACTAACTTTTGCCGGGGCATTTTGATTTTGCTGTTGCCGTTTCTGCTCTGGTTCGGCGATCGCCAGAATATTAACTTGCCAGTAGGATGGCTACCTAGTTTTCTACGTCGTTGGCAAACAGAAGAACACCAGTATTTTGCTTTGCCCTTGGGTTTTGCGATTCTGTTGGTGGTTACCTTTGCTGTGTCCACCCTAACCCAGTTTTTTGCCCCGGCGGAGCAATCGGCCACTCCCTTGGTGGTGCGGCGGCGGAATCTATTGGCGGCCAATTCCCTCACTACCTTAACCATGATGGGGGTGCTGATTGTGGGTTTTGCCATCGGGGAACCCCTGCTTAGCTTGGCGGATAGTCTTTTCCCCCGGGCTGGAGATCTGGGACCGGTGCTGGTGGTGGCAAGTTGTTACTTGATGGCCGGCATTGTGTTGCTAATGCTGAAAACAGGGGAAAAGCAGGCTGATCCGGACTTGGTCCACCCCCATGTGCTGAGTGATATCCAAGATGGCATCCGTTATCTCCAGGAAAATCATCGGGTACGCAATGCCCTGATTCAATTATTGATTTTATTTTCCATTTTTGCTGCTCTATCCGTACTGGCGGTGAGTATGGCGGCCCAACTACCGGGGTTAAAGGCTTCCCAATTCGGTTTTTTACTAGCTTTTGGTGGTTTGGGTATGGCGATCGGAGCCTTGAGCATTGGCTACATTGGCCAACGTTTTTCCCCCACGGAATTGGCCCTCTGGGGCTCCCTGGGCATGGGGGTTTGTCTGACCGGATTGGCTCTGTTTGACCACAGTTTAGTGCTGACTTTTATTGCCATCACCATCATGGGTTTTTTCGCTGCCATGGTGGGGGTGCCCATGCAAACGTTGATGCAGGTGGAAACGGACCCGGAATTCCACGGCAAAGTATTTGGCCTGGAAAATAACGTCAATAATATTGCCCTGTCTTTGCCCTTGGCCCTGGCGGGGGTAGCGGAAAGTTTATTTGGTTTAACCCCAGTGTTGCTATTCTTGGCAGCGGCGGCGATCGCCGGAGGAATTTTGAGTTGGTATATCAATGAAAATAGTCCCCCCGTGACCTCCCATAAAGCCAACGGGCCTTCGTCTTCTAGCTAGCTAACCATCAATGGTCACCACCACCGGAGCATGGTCACTGGGTTTTTCCCAACCCCTGGGTTCCTTATCTATCCAACATTTTTGGGCCTGGTCGTAGAGTTGGGGCGTTAGATAATGGTGGTCAATGCGCCACCCCCGGTTGCGACTAAAGCCTCTAGTGCGATAATCCCACCAACTGTAATGGCCCGTTTCTTCGGTAAATTTACGAAAAGCATCCTGCAAATCGGCGATCGCCAACACTTCCGTTAAAGCTTGCCTTTCAATGGAGGTCGCCATAATATGATTCTCCCGGCCCACTGGGTCATGGATGTCCCGGTCTTCGGGGGCAATGTTGAAATCTCCACAGACCAAAAATTCTGGGGTGTCACTGTGGCGCAGTTGCTCAAGATAGGTCTGCAGTAAGTTTAACCACCGCAATTTGTACAAATACTTTTCACTGTCGGGGGCAGATCCATTGGGCACGTAGAGATTAACGATCCGCACACCACCATAAACGCCACTGATCACTCGTTTTTGTTCATCCAAATCCCCCGTCAAGTCTGGCTCCACTAGGGCCGCAAAACCGATTTTCACGTCTTGCAATGGTTCCCGACTGAAAATGGCCACGCCGTTATAGGACTTTTGCCCAGAAATGTGGCAATGGTAGCCCGCCTCTTCAAACGGTTGCTGGGGAAAATCTTCATCCACCACCTTAGTTTCTTGCAAACAAAGTACATCAACAGGGTTTGTGCTTAACCAATCAAGAATATGTTGTTGGCGACTGCGGACGGAATTAACGTTCCAACTGGCGATGTCCATGGGAAAACTGAGAAAAAATAGATTGGCCGTAGCCCCTTCCCACTGCCAGTCGGCCCAGATCAAAATTGATGGCGGCCTGTTCTAGCACCCATTGGGCATAGGTGTTGCTGTTGGGGCCAGGCCAGTAACGATAGCTGTAACAGTGGGGATAGATTTGGGGACTGTTAAGAATAATTTCCCCCAGGCGATCGCCGATGGGGCCAGACCATTGCTGGGCTAAAAAACTGGGGCCGTTACCCACTCCTCCATAGGGAGTCAGCAGATTTTGATGGAGATGACCCCAACTTGAGGGCTTCAACTCTCGCCGTTGCCACACCTCCCATCTTTGTAAATTCTCCAAGCTTTGACCATGGCGATCGCCGACCACATACCAGTAGTGGACAGCCCAGCGACCAACAAAGGGAATTTTGGCCCACAATAGTTGCACTTCCATCGCCATGGCGGTTAAGCAAAAAGTTATGGGAATGATCTACTCGTACAGCCAAGGGTTAAGGGTGGCATCCCACTCATTCACTTCCTCATCCTTGAACCAGAGGGAAATTTCCCGTTTAGCGGTTTCAATGGCATCGGAACCATGGATAATGTTGCGACCAACGGACACACCGTAATCCCCCCGGATAGTGCCAGGAGCAGCGGCGTGGGGATCGGTAGCACCAATCATTTGGCGAGAAGTGGAAACGATGGAATTACCTTCCCAGACCATGGCCACCACGGGAGAGGAACAAATGAAGTTCACCAAGCCGGAAAAGAACGGTTTGTCGTTGAGAGCTTCGTAATGTTTTTCGGCCAATTCTTGGGATACAGTCATCACCTTCATGGCGACTAACTTGAAGCCTTTTTTCTCGAAACGGCCGACAATTTCCCCAATTAATTGCCGTTGTACTCCGTCGGGCTTGATCATGATAAATGTGCGTTCCATGGCAACCTCCTTTTGCTTTTTCTGTTAAAAAAACTTAACAATCACCCTGTATTTTACATGGTTTGGGCATCGGGATTATGAATGGTAACCAGCCCCCATCGAGAGGGGAAAATCACCCTGGCGATCGCCGTTCCAGAACCTAGGGGAAAAGAAGATCAAGGATAATTTTGGTAAAAAGCTTGACAATGGGCACCACTTTCAGCACAATGAAATACTGTGACTCGGGGCTATAGCTCAGTTGGTAGAGCACTTGCATGGCATGCAAGGGGTCAGCGGTTCGAGCCCGCTTAGCTCCATTTAGATGGAAAACTAGTCAGTTACTCTTCTATTTTTTGTCTTGACCAGGTGGAAGGCTCCAAATGGTTTACATAGTTAATGTAGTGGGCTAACGGTTTATCAACATTCAATAGAATATTGGGCTTAAATTGAATATTGTCATAAATCAAACCGTCTTCATGGCGCAGGAAATAGTAAGCTAATTTTGTGCAAAGCAAGAGAAAATGACTGACCAAATAGCCCATAATGCCACGGCGTTTTGCCGTAACGTAGATGGGCTGGATGCGAATTTTACTCAACTCTAGATTGACATCATCACCGTGCAAGCTGGGCAGGGGAACGTAGGCATAAATCATGTGTAGAGGAGGAAAAAAACGGACATTTTTCATAATGGTCAGTAAACCAATGCAACCATTGTCATAACGCATGGAATATTCATAGGTTTCTCCCAAAAAATAATGTATCAAGCTCTCTCTTAAGGTGGTGTTTGGAACATTGCCTTTCATGGTGAAATCAATTTGGGTTCCTGATTCATTTTGCCGCAGGGATAAATCCATCTTGATGTCAAGATGATGAACTGTCTTCAAATGTTGGGCATCAATGCCGTTCATCATGCAAATATGATGGTGACATTTTCTTTCAAAGGCTTTATCCGCTTGGGTGACCAGTTTCTGACCCTGGAGTTCATCAAATTCTGGTAAATCATTGGGGGCAATTTCCTCTGGAAAAATCCAAATAAAGCCATATTTTTCGGCGGTGGCATAGGATGCTAATTGTGCTTTGGGGGGAATTTCCGACTGACAGGGAATATGGCGACATTTACCCGTTTCATCAAAGGCCCAACGATGAAAGTTACAACGAATCCAGTTGTCTTCAACTTGCCCTAAACCTAGGTCTGTGCCAAGGTGGGGACAGTAGCCGTGGAGGGCCCGAGCCTTTCCATCTTCTCCCCGAAACACGACAATTTTTTGCCCACAAAGGGCCAGGGATTTAGCTTGACCCCGCCGTAATGTCTGGCTAGGACAAACAATATACCAACCCTTGGCAATAATTTGCCAATTATTAAAGATTTCCATGGTTGAGTAAGACGAGGGGCTAATATTGAAACGGGAAACAGTTTTCTATTTATTGTTTTATTGTTCTGCTAAAAAGTTATTTTCAACATGACCCAATCTACTAATTTTGCTGATGTTTATCCAGTACAGTGGCGAGATGATCAAGTAATTCTGATTGACCAGACCCGTTTACCTTTGGAATACAAAGAAGTGGCGATCGCCGACTATGAGGCTATGGGCCACGCCATTAAATCCATGGTAGTACGGGGAGCACCGGCCATTGGAGTTGCAGCGGCCTACGGTATGTATTTGGGGGCCAGGAGGATTCAAACTACGGAATTAAGGGAATTTGTCGTGCAGTTGGAATTTGTGGCGGATCAGCTACGCCAAACCCGACCCACGGCGGTAAATCTATTCTGGGCCATTGACCAGATGTTGAATGTGGCTTACCACAGCGGCGAAAATGTGGAGCAGATTAAGGCCAATCTCCTTTCCCAGGCCCAACAAATTCAACTCGATGACCTGCGTACTTGTCAGGCGATCGGGGCGGCAGGACTTGAAGTATTACCAAGGGAACCCCATCAGTTAACTATCCTCACCCATTGCAATGCCGGCGCTTTGGCCACTGCTGGTTACGGTACGGCGATCGGGGTTATCCGGGCGGCCTGGTCTGCGGGCCGCTTGGCCAGGGTCTATGCCGACGAAACCAGACCTAGATTGCAGGGGGCAAAATTAACCGTGTGGGAATGTGTGCAGGCAGGGATTCCCGTCACCCTGATTACCGATAATATGGCCGCCCATTGCATGCAACAACAACGCATTGACGCCGTGGTGGTGGGGGCCGATCGTATTGCGAGAAATGGCGATACAGCCAATAAGATTGGCACCTATGGCTTAGCGGTGTTGGCTAAAATGCATGCCATTCCCTTTTTTGTGGCCGCCCCATTATCTACGGTGGATTTTGCCTTGGATGATGGTAGTCAGATTCCCATTGAAGAACGGGACCCGGTGGAAATTTACCAACCAGAAGGGCACCGCATTACCCCAGAGGGAGCAGAATTTTATAACCCGGCTTTTGATGTTACCCCCGCCAGTTTGATCACCGCCATCATTACCGAACAGGGAGCCATTGCTCCGGAAAAGTTGGCAGATCTACAGGCTTAGTTTTGCCATCTATTTCCCCACAAAAGTAACTTTTTCCACATTTTTAGCGATAGTTTTCCACAGAAAATTCCCCTAAGGATGCCATCACTAATCCCTGCCTAAATCCAGCATTTCGTGAATTTGGGCTTGGCAAGCTTTAGTAACCGCTTCCAATTCGGGTTTCCTATTCTTTACTGGAGGGGCGATCGCTTTACCAATGCGAATAGTTAAAGGCACAGGATGGGGCCAGGGGGAACCGGGCTGAAAAATTTGCTCTACTCCCCCTAGGCTGACGGGAATAATGGGCACTTGGGCTTTAGCTGCAATCATGGCAGCCCCCAATTTTGGCTGGTGAATGCGGCCATCCTTTGTTCTGGTTCCCTCCAGAAAGACCCCCACTAACCAACCATCCCCCAGCGCCGTCAAGGCGGCCCGCAATGCTCCCCGATCGCCACTGCCCCGTTTGACTGGATAGGCCCCATAGAGGCGAATGGCTGGACCCAGCAGGGGCACATTAAATAACTCTTCCTTGGCCATAAAGGCCACCGGCCGGGCCATGGCACAGGACAAAAATGGTGGGTCAAAATAACTGGCATGGTTGCTCACCACCAAGGCCGGCCCCCGGGTTGGCACCAATTCCTGACCATATACCTGGGCCTGGAACAATCCATGGAGCAGTGGCCGCACCACCACCCATTTCAAGCCCCGGTAGAGAGCTAAATTAAGTGACGTTTCCCTTGGGCGGGGAGCACTCAAACCACCACGATGATTAATCTCGGAATCCACTGAGCTTTCCCGGAAAATACTTGCCTCAACACTTTATCAAAACCATGACGAGTAAATCCCCGTGCCAATGGCGACAGCTTCTATCTTTGGAATCCATGGGAGGAGCCAGCATTGCCCGCCGAAAACTGGACTAACTGGATACTTCCGCCCCAAGTCGTGCAGATGATGGCAAGGAAAATTAAGCAAAACGCTTTTCCATAACTCATATTGGGGGTGGGAGAATGGAATTTTTGCCTCCATACTAGTTCCGGCTCCTCTGTTCTCGTTTCTCTACTTTTACTTCCATGAATGCCCATGAAATTGCCCTGACGCTGCAAAAGGGACTTAAAGCCCTGCAAAATCAAGAATATCAGTCGGCGATCGAGGCTTTAGAAATGGTTTGCCGCCGGGTGCCCCAGCAGGAATCCCCCGAATTTCTCAAAGCTCAGATGGCCTTAGTGAGGGCCTACAGAGCCATAGGGAGATTTGATCAGTCCCGGGAAATCTGCGAATACTTAACCCGGAACCCAAACCCAGAGGTACAAAATTGGGCTAAAACGATGATGCTGATGCTCCTTAAACAGGAGAATGGGGCTGAAGGGGAAGCGGATGAGGATGTACTGTCCACTAATTTGAAAGCCGGTCGAGCGGAAAATAATCGGGTTAAGGTAGCTTTGCCCAGGGTAGCGGATAGTTTGCCTTTTATCTTCGGTGTGGGCCTCTTGGTTCCCCTTTTAACCACTTCTGTGTTGTTTACACCGCTGGGGTGGTGGTTGGCCCAGGGACAGTGGCAAAAGTTGTTGGCCATTAGTCTGGGGCTGGGCATTGTGGTTAATTTCCTGGCTTTGTTTTACAGCGTCCCCATAATTGATTTGATCAATCGGCGCATTTATGGCACCCAATGGGTCAACCTTGGCGCAGTGCAAAAATATAGCCCCGAAGCCGGGGAATTAATGTTGCGGGTGGCCAGGGCAAAGACTTTTTCCATTCCTAAGCTGGGGATTATTCCCGATAATCGTCCCGTTATGTTTACCTATGGCGTGCAACAAAACAATAGTCGTATTGTGCTCAGTCAGGGGATTTTTCGTTATCTAAGCGCCGAAGAAATTGCCACCCTCCTGGGTCATGAATTGGCCCACATTGTCCGCCGGGATTGCGCCCTATTGACCTGTATGAGCGGTTGGGGACAGGTATTTTACTGGTTATACTGTGAGCTACAAATGGCCCGGACTTCCCAGCCGGCGATCGCCAAGATATTGATCACCCCGTTGGTGTGGATTTGCTTGGCCATGTTTCGCATTAACCAGGGGTCCAACCGTTACTTTGCCCGCACAAGGGAATATTACGCTGACCACTTTTCCGTCAACTACACTGGTAACCCCAACGCCTTAACTCGTGCCCTAGTGAAAATGACCAGGGCTTTGGTAAAACGGGAAAGACAAGCAGAGAAACCAGCCTTATTTCTGGAAGGTATGCGCAACTTTGCTAACTATGATGCCTACACAGCGGCGGCCTGTGAACGGGGAGAAAGATTTGATCCGAAGATGGTGGGCAATCTACTCCTCTGGGACTGGGGCAGTCCCTGGCGGGGCATTATTACCTGGTGTAGTTCCCATCCCCTTTTAGGTAAGAGGCTCCAGGTGTTGAGTCATTACGCCGAACAGTTAGACCTAGACACGGAATATAACCTCGTGCTCAGCCGTCGACAAATCTCCCTGGAAGAAGCAAAAAAAAGAGCTTTATCCTTTTATCTTGAGGTATTTATTTGGCTGCTGCCCCTCTGGTTTGCTCTGGGCTTGGGCTGGTGGACCCAACAGGAAAACCCTGTTCTTAAACTGCATCTACACCAAGCCATACTGGTGGGCCTAGGAGCGGGAATTTTAATACGCACTACTTGGCAAAGTTTGGGGCAAAGGAAAGTGGCTGCCCCCACCGTGGTGAGTGTGCTCAGCGACCCTAATTTAAGCCCCATCTGGGGTACCCAGATTAATTGGCAGGGGAAATTCCGCCTGGTGCAAGCTAGTGTTTGGAGAGCGCCCAAATTGTATTTTCATGACCGCACCGGGGTAATTCCTGTGCGTTATCCTTTCTGGACTAGACTGTTGCCTCCTTTTCGTTCTCCCCAGATCCGCCTAGAGGCGATCGCCTTGGGGTCAGTAAAAGTCAGCGGCATGGTGGTGCGGGGTTTATCGCCCCAGTTACAACTTGCCACGATCGCCAACGAAGAAGGCCAAATGTTGATTGGTTATCCCCTTTTCCTTGCCTGGGCAGGGGGATTGTTATTGGTCTTACTGGGGATTTTGCTCCCAGGGTAAACCGAGATTGCTAACCCCCAGATGGCTGAGGGCGGAACCAACCCCCAACTTCCCCCAGTCAGGGAAATTAGTTTGGTTTCCCTTTAAACCTGTGCCACAATTTCCCATGGGTTTTTGCATTGTAAGGAGAATTAATTTGCGTTTTGCCTCCATTTTGGCCCTGGCTATTCCCCTCAACCTAGTTTCCTCTAGCCTAACCGCCGCTCCTTTGACTAATGGAGAATGCCTACTTCTGGCCCAAGCAAGCCAACGGAGAAATGTTGGTTCCATCGGCGCACCGGGGGCAAGGGGCGTGGATGGCCAGGACGGTGCCAACACCGATGACCTAACGGTTTTCAGTGACGGTTCCCCCATGACCCTTAACCTAGCCGGTAGGGATGGGGCTCCGGGGACTCCTGGCGCAGAGGGCTCTCCAGCCAATTGTCCTGCTTTGGATACCAGCCAGCGGCAAGACGTGCAAATGGCCAATGGCAGTGACGGTGGGGATGGCGGTGATGGGGGGAACGGTGGCAATGGCGGTTCTATAACTATCTATACTCGCAACCTCGACAGTCTCAACCAAATTTTTGTCGGGGCCGCCGGTGGTAAAGGAGGTGTTCCGGGTATGGGAGGGGGCGGAGGCCAAGCCTGCCAATGTAGCCAGCCCTATTGGACTGTGGAAAATTGTTCTGGCCGTCCGGGGGATAGTGGCTACCGTTGTTCCACCGAAGAATTTCGTTGTTTTAATGGTCTTAATGGGCGGGATGGGCGATCGGGTATTGCCGGGCAAGACGGTTTAACTGGGCGGTTGACAGTGCTGAATCTAGACCGACCATTGGAGCCGGATCGACCTGGTACTACGGTGAGCTTAGATGTGTTGAAAAATCAGGGCTTCAATCTGTCCAAAAATATTTGGGAAACTCGCCCAGGGGCGGCCCAGCTATTGGCCCCAGGTTCCGTCATTGCCGACGAGTATTTAATTTTATTAGACCGGATAGAAAGATCTTTTTTGGTGGTGTGGAATGCCCCCCAACCTTTTGAGCGTTTTGCCAATACTAATGTGAGTTTAACCCTAACTGAAGATAATCAAATTGCGCCGGAGTTGCCAAGCAATCTTTGGTTGGAAGGTACCACCCAGCAGAGAAATAATGTCACCGAATTTGTGGTTTATAATGCCATGTGGGAAGGGGATGCCACTAGCTTAGGGCGTTTAACCTTATCCGGTAGTGGGAATAATTTAAAGCTTTCTTTGGTAGATGAAGCCAATCAATCCAATTTAATGGCCACCAAGTTTAGGCTCAGATATCGAGTTACCAATGAAGACCCCAGGTTTCGCCCTCCCTCTACCTATACTCTGCGTTATGAAGGGGAAATCGAAGATAGTTTGGTCACGGTTAATGGAAATCAATTCACCATTGATATTGGTCAGTTACCAATTCCCCCTAAAGATTTGGAATCCGGCACTGGGGTAGAAATTGAGTTGGTGGCAGAAAGAACTTTTTCCGGTAACACCGCTGAACAAAAGCTGACCATCCGAGATTTAATTCGAGGTAGAAATTAACCTGGAATTAAGCCTTTTCCCCAATCCCTACCAATTTTCCCGCAGTCAGTACAACCAAGATTGGCTCGCTTGGGTTAGGCAGGGCATTATTGACGAAGTGGTGGTGCAGGTTTACGGTTCCACTCCGGCGGAAGTGCAACAAACCGTTGCCAATTCTGGTATTCATACTGCCTCCCGTTACGTGCCCGTGGGCATTGGCCTCTACACCGGCATTAAAGCTAAACCATTTAATTTGCAGGCTATCCAAAACCAGATCCAGGCTGTGGAAGAGCAAAATCTAGGTCATTCTCTTTTTATCTGGGAATTTTTAGTGTTGAGAACAATCAACGCCCACCTCAATGCTCTGTAAGGGTTCTATAAAAATTGTGAGAAACTCCCCTGGGCAAAGGAGCCATAGCTAGTGTTAGACTCCAGCCTTTTTCCCAAGCTTTCCTTCGTTATTTTTTTCTCTTTAGTCCCTAAATTTCCCCTGGATTGAGGGGAATCATGGCCCAGGTGACATAGGTGCCAATGGGGCTCCAGAGCAAAAACGGTACTAAGAAACCAAAAGCAGTGGTGGAAACTTGACTAACGGCGATCGCCAGGGCCAACCCCACAAAGAAACCTGTCGCACCAATGATACTGCCCACCCTTAAACTCCGGAGTTTACACATCACGGGGGTGTAGGCCATGACAGTCAATTCCAGCAGAAGATAGCCAACCATTAATCCCCAGCGATGTCCCGGGTCCGCCGTGGCATTCCAGGCTAGGGTAGCGGAGATCGCTCCAGTAATAAAAATAGCAATCCAGATAAAGGGAATGGCCCACTCAAAAGTTAGCCAAGAAGGGCGACGCAGGCGATTGAACCAACGCAAATCCCTGGGGGATAAACGGTTACACACAAAGGCTAGGGCAAAAGTGATCAACCCAATCCATAGCCAAGCTGGAATCATAAACACTTGCCATTAACTTATGCAAATTCTATCATCGCCCCCTGGCTGAGATCGGTGATATCGGTGGCATTATCAACACTGGTATAATTCCCGTTGGTTCCGAATACGAGTATGGGGCAGTGCAAGGATGATCGACCAAGAGACAGATGGCATTGAGAAGTTGGAGACGGGTATTCCCGGCTTTGATTTTCTGTCCGATGGTGGTCTCCCCCTCGGCCGCGCCACCCTAATTGCCGGCACAGCAGGTAGTGCTAAAACTATTTTTGCTTCCCAATTTTTGGTGGAAGGTATTCAGCGGGGGGAAAACGGTGTTTTTGTCACTTTTGAAGAACCCCCCAAGGCCCTACGGAAAAATATGCGGGGTTTTGGTTGGGATATTCAACAATGGGAAAACGAAGGTAAATGGGTTTTTGTCGATGCTTCCCCCCAACCAGGCGATCGCCCCATTGTCAGCGGTGAATATGACCTAGGGGCCTTGATTGCCCGCATTGAACACGCTGTCCGTAAATATAAGGCCAGTCGCATTTCCCTCGATTCCCTGGGGGCAATTTTTAGTCACCTCAGTGACAGTGCCCAGGTGCGTAGTGACCTATTCCGCTTGGCCTCTGCCCTCCGGGAACTGGGAGTCACCGCCATTATGACCGCCGAACGGGTGGAAGAATACGGTGAAATTAGCCGTTACGGAGTGGAAGAATTTGTTGCTGATAACGTGGTCATTGTCCGCAACGTCCTCGCCGATGAAAAACGTCGTCGCACCATCGAGATCCTTAAATACCGTGGCACCGACCACCAAAAGGGCGAATTTCCCTTCACTATCATTAATAAAAAAGGCATCGTCATCATTCCCCTGTCGGCGATCGAGCTGGAGCAAAAATCCTCCGACATCCGCATCACCTCCGGCAGTGAAGAATTAGACCGCATGTGTGGCAGTGGTTTCTTCCGGGATTCGATTATTTTAGTCTCCGGGGCAACCGGTACTGGTAAAACCCTGATGGTGACGGAGTTTATGGACGGCGGCGTGGCCAATGGAGAGCGCTGTTTAGTTTTTGCCTTTGAGGAAAGTCGAGAACAATTAATTCGCAATGCCACCGGCTGGGGGGTAGATTTCAAACAAATGGAAAAGGAAGGCAAACTAAAAGTGGTTTGTCGCTATCCAGAAACCACCAACTTGGAAAACCACCTGATCATGATGAAGGATATTATCCAAGAATTTAAGCCCAATCGGGTGGCGGTGGACAGTCTTTCTGCCCTAGAACGGGTTTCCACCCTAAAAAGTTTTCGCGAATTTATTATCGGCTTAACTTCCTTTATTAAACAGCAGGAAATTGGTGGTTTATTCACTTCCACTACCCCCAATTTACTAGGGGGAGCTTCCATTACCGATGCCCATATTTCCACCATTACCGATTCGATTATTCTTTTGCGTTACGTGGAAATGTATGGCGAAATGCGCCGGGGAATTACGGTGCTAAAGATGCGGGGTTCTATGCACGACAAAGATATCCGGGAATTTTCCATTGACCATCAAGGGATGCACATTGGTAAACCTTTCCGTAATGTCACCGGCATTCTGGCCGGGACCCCCATGTACACAGCCCAGAGTGAGGTGGAAAGATTGAGCGGTTTATTCGATGAGAAAATATAGTCAATTCTTCCCTTTGTAAACCTGGAGGCAATCAATCCATGCAGTGGCAAGAATCTTTACCCTGGACCCCCGAAGCTCGGCAAAAGTTGAAGAATATTCCCTATTTTGCCCGGGTGCAAGCCCGTCAGCGCATTGAGCAGTTAGCTCGGCAGGCCGATCTAGATGAGGTCACTGTGGATTTGGTAGAACAAGCCCGTCTGGAGTTTGGCCAATGAGTTGGTCTGACTTTTGGGACTAAACTCACAGGTAAATCCCATTTCACCATGCATGGTTACAAATTCACCAAGCCGGTCTGACATCAGTGTTTACAATGGCGATCGCCAGGGGCCAATGTATTCTCTGATTGTGCCCATTTATAACGAAGAAGATAATATTCCCGTGTTATATGAGCGGCTCAAGGCAGTCATGGATCAATTGGGAAGTACGGAACTAGTGCTGATTAATGATGGCAGCGGCGATCGATCCTTAGAAATGATTCGGGCTTTGCATGATCAGGATAAACGGGTCTGTTACCTTAGTTTTGCCCGTAACTTTGGTCATCAAGTGGCGGTGACGGCGGGGCTAAACTTCGCCCGGGGCCAGGCGGTGATTATTCTCGATGCGGATTTGCAAGATCCCCCCGAATTGGTGCCCCAATTGGTGGAAAGGTGGCAAGCAGGCTACAGCGTGGTCTATGCCCAACGGGTCAAGCGTCGGCAGGAAAGCTGGTTTAAGCGGCTAACGGCCTATGGGTTCTACCGACTATTGCAACGGTTAGCAGATGTAAGAATTCCGGCGGACACGGGGGATTTTTGCCTGATGGACCGCCAAGTGGTGGATTTGCTCAACACCATGCCGGAAAGAAATCGTTATATTCGGGGATTAAGGGCCTGGGTTGGCTTTCCCCAAACCGGCGTTAAATTTGAACGGGATCCTCGCCATGCCGGGGAAGTGAAATACACTTTTCGTAAATCTCTCCGTTTAGCCATTAACAGTCTGGTTTCCTTTTCCATTGTGCCCCTGCGTTTGGCCACCTACCTAGGACTTTTAGCCGCTCTCCTAGCCATAGCTATGATGATATTAGTTTTATACTGGCGCTTATCGGAAAACAATTCCCCTTTGGATGGGTTTGCCACAGTGGTCATCGCTAATCTATTTTTTGGTGCAGTTCAGCTAATTTGCATTGGCATTTTAGGGGAATACATTGGCAGAATTTACGATGAAGTCAAAGGGAGGCCTCTGTATACTTTGGCAGAGATGGCTGGCTTTGAGCAACTTCTTTAGAGCCTGTTTAAAAAGTCTAAAAATTGTCTCACTACCCCCATGATTTACCTTGGAAAGGAGAAAAATTCTTAAACCCAACCCTTTTCAAAGGGGATTAGATACTGGCAAATACAGCCTTTGAAAACTGCCCTTAAAACACCATTTGGCAATAAAAACTATCCCAATTCAGTCAACTCTTCACCCTGATATCAGATTGATCAACAACTAATTTTTTCAACTATTTTTCCAATACTATGATTAACTTCAAACGTTTGTTAGGAATTGCCCTTACTTCTAGCCTATTAGTTTTAGCTTCACCAAGCGTAATCAAAGGGGCCGAAACCATCACTTTTTCCATTATGCCCCTGGGACAGTTTGACATTTCTGTGAAAAGTCTGACAGATTTTGCTGAAACTGGTAGCATCGACCCGGATTTTAAATTTTATACCCAGCATCTCAAGCCAGAAGAACTAGAGAAACTAAGGGGCTTGCTGAACCATTCTTTTAAGTTTAACTCCGTAGAAGCTTTTCGATTTTTTAATACAACTTTTGGCAAAGAAATTGCCCAACAATTGAGCTACATTATTGCGGCCCCGACCGATCAAAGCCAACCTTTTTTAGAAGGGGCGATTGTGACAGCGGCCCAAAACCCTGACGGCTTTAAAATTATCGATGTTATTAATGCCTATGGTGGTTTAGATTTAGTTTTAAACCTAGATACTTTTAAAAATACCATTGACCAAGCGGATACCCTATACCAAGCCACCGATCGGATTTTTACCTGGTTGGGTAAACAGGAAATTCCATCTAACCCCGTGCCCCCTAACCTAAAACCCTTGGCTTTGGCTGAACCTGGACCACAAAAATGGACAACGCAAAATCTCACCATTCCTCGCCCCAATGGGCAACCAGTCAATGTTTTCGTCTATCTACCCCAAGGCAATAGTTCACCAGCCCCTCTAGTGGTGATCGCCCCTGGCTTAAATTCTAATTTTCAGGCTTTCACCTACATTGCCGATCATTTGGCGTCCTATGGCTTTGCGATCGCCGGCATTGATTTTCCCGAAAGTGATGCGGCTCGGATGCAGGATTCTCTCCAGGGCTTAGATGCGTTTCCCGATCCCAATGCCTGGCTAGAACAACCCAAGGATGTCACCTTAGTGCTCGATACCCTAGCCCAAAAAGCAGCCACAGATCCAGCTTGGCAGGGCAAATTTGACATCAATAATGTGGGAATCTTGGGCCACTCCCTCGGTGGCTACACGGCGATCGCCAGTGGAGGAGCAACCCTGGAATGGCCGGAGTTACTGCAACAGTGCGAACAACTAAATAAACCCAATCAAATTAATCTCAACCCGGCCCTACTCTGGCAATGTCAGGGGGTTGGCAGTGCCCCGCCTGCGTCTAACCTCAGGGAGTCCCGGATTAAAGCGGTGTTGGCCATCAATCCAGTTACTAACCCTATTTTTGGCCCCGATGGCATGAAGAACCTAGCTGTACCCACCATGATTGTGGCGGGTAGTAAAGATATTTTTGCTCCACCGGTACCAGAACAAATCATTCCTTTTTCCCTAATTGCAGGGGTGGATAAGTATCTGCTTCTAGTGCAAAATGGCACCCATCTATCTTTTCTAGAAGATACGGACAACTTACCAGAAAAAATTGTTGGCCCAGGACAAGATTTAGCCTACACCTACATGAAAAGTTTAGGTTTGGCTTTCTTTGATCTTTATCTTCAGCAAGATAGTAGTTTTAAACCATATCTAACGGATAGCGTAGTGCAACAAATGAGTCAGGAGCCTTTACCTTTGCAATTGGTGCCTAGCCTGACCCCAGCCCAACTTCAACAGGCTATGGATATTAACAACTAATGTTCGGTCTAGGGCAAGAGTTACCCCGGATGTTTTTGATGGTATTATCAAGGGCATCTTTTGCAGACTTTATAACTGTAGTGAGGCAATAACCATGGCAGAGGCACCGATCGCCCCGGTGGTTCTGGTCATCCTAGATGGCTGGGGCTATCGCCCAGATACCCGCGCAAATGCAATTGCCCAGGCTAACACCCCCATTATGGATAGTCTGATCGCTGCTTATCCCAATACCCTGGTGAATACTTCAGGGAAAGATGTGGGTTTGCCCAAAGGTCAAATGGGTAATTCCGAAGTTGGTCACCTCAATCTGGGTGCTGGGCGAGTAGTACCCCAGGAGTTGGTGCGTATTAGTGATGCCATTGAGGACGGAACTTTTTTTGACAACCAAGCGCTGATTGAAGTCTGCCAACGGGTGCGCGATCGCCGAGGAAAATTGCATTTAATCGGTCTTTGTTCCGACGGAGGAGTTCATTCCCACATTGACCATCTTTTGGGACTGATTGACTTGGCTAAACTCCAGGGCATCAGTCAACTTTGCATCCACGCCATTACCGATGGCCGGGATACCCCCACCAATGAAGGGGCCCATTTTGTCCAACAAATCCAAGCCCATCTAGAGAAAATTGGCCTAGGCCGCATTGTCAGTGTCAGTGGCCGCTACTATGCCTTAGACCGCGATCGCCGTTGGGACCGGGTGGAAAAAGCCTATCGAGTCATGACCGAGGACGGGGTAGGGGATGGCCGCAGTGCCGCCCAAGTGATCAAGGATTATTACGCCAGCGACATCACCGACGAATTTATTCCCCCCACTAGAATTAGTACTGGGGCGATCACCTCCGGGGATGGGGTAATTTTTTACAACTTCCGTCCCGACCGGGCTAGACAACTTTGCTACGCTTTGGTTAATCCTAGTTTTGATGGTTTTCCCAGGGAAAGGATTCAGCCTCTGGATTTTGTTACCTTCACCCAGTACGACCCTGCCCTGCCAGTGGTTGTGGCCTTTGAGCCGCAAAATTTGAATAACATTTTGGGGGAAATTATCTCCCGCCAGGGAATGAAGCAATTCCGCACCGCAGAAACGGAAAAATATCCCCACGTCACCTATTTTTTCAACGGTGGTTTGGAACAACCCTTTGCCGGGGAAGACCGGGAGCTAATTCAAAGCCCCATGGTTTCCACCTATGACAAAGCGCCCCAGATGTCTGCCAAAGCCGTTACCGATGCGGTTTGTCGGGCCATGGAAAAAGGCATTTACTCCCTGGTGGTGGTCAACTATGCCAACCCCGATATGGTGGGACACACTGGCAAGCTCAAAGAAGCCATTCAGGCGATCGAAACCGTCGACCTCAATTTGGGCCGCCTTCTGGCCAGCGCCGCTAAAGTGGGGGGCACCGTGTTGATCACCGCGGACCATGGCAATGCGGAATATATGAGCGATGAATCCGGCAATCCCTGGACCGCCCACACCACTAATCCGGTGCCGTTTATTTTGGTGGAAGGGGAAGGACGTAAAATTCCTGGCCACGGCGGTGAAGTCAAGCTACGGGAAGGGGGAAAACTGGCGGACATCGCCCCGACTATTTTGGATATTTTGCAGTTGCCCGTTCCGGCGGAAATGACTGGCAAAACCTTAATCGATCAGCCGTTGGTAGAAATCAAAGCCAATCGCACTCCGGTCAATCTCTCCCGTTAGGTAGGGGGATGTAAAAGCGCTAAAATAAAAAGCCTGCACGATCGCCGAGGGGCGCTAAATTGTTATGACTTTGATTACTGTTCTACGAATTATTTGGATGGCTTCCGCCGCTCTGTTGACCGTACTGGTGCTGCTCCATAGCCCCAAAGGGGATGGCATTGCCGGCATCGGTGGCCAAGCCCAATTATTCACCAGTGCCAAGAGTGCAGAGAAAACCCTCAACCAAGTGACCTGGACCCTGAGCATTATTTTCATTGGGCTAACAATTATTTTGAGCGCTGGCTGGCTAGCCAATTAAGACTAATTAAATCGACAAGTATTTTGGCCAGTCTCACCTGTGTCAACGTCAGTCACCATCAATCATTGCAATTCCGGTAACCTTGGGCAATCTTGATTTGATTTTCTCCACGGCATTCGAGCTCTGGGGAACTTTGCAGCCGGGGGGAAAATCGTGAACAAACAAATCAAGCTCTGGGGTTGGTGCTTCGCCCCATTTTTGTTGACTTTACTGCTGGTTAGCCTGCCGGCGATCGCCAACAATGGGAGCAAGCAAGCCTTACCGGAGTTGCAAATCCATCCCCTCCCCCCTCAGCTGATGAGTTTAGGAGTCAGTTTAGAAAACCTAAGTTTGCCCGGAGATGATGGCAGTGACTACTTTACCCAAGTTCAACCTTCTCCCCTAGGCTATTTACTCTGGTCCAACTTCCCCGTTACCGTAGCGGTGGAATATCCCCCTGGGTTAACCCCCGGCAGTCCTGCTCAAAAACGTTACTATACCTGGCAACAGGCTATTAAAACGGCGATCGCTGACTGGCGAGAATTTTTTCCCCTCACCGTTGTTGAGAATACCGCTGAGGCGGATATCACTATTTTTTACCGGGAACCACCCCTACCCCGCACTGTGGACCCAGAAACAGGATTGGTGAGTTTTGGTCGAGCCCGCACCGCCCAGGCTAACTATGAATTTTATTGGACTGACACATCCCCACCCCAACTGCGTCACCGCATGGCGATCGCCATCAAACCTGGCCTAGCTCCCCTTTCCCTCCAAGGCACTGCCCGTCACGAACTAGGCCACGCCCTAGGCATTTGGGGCCACAGTGACCACAAAGAAGATGCTTTATACCCAGCCCAGACCGCGAATGTACCGGCCATTTCTCCTCGGGATCTAAGGACCCTATATCGGCTTTACCAGCAACCCACTCGCCTAGGTTGGTCAGTACTAGTTGGCAATTAGAAAACTTGAGAAAATTTTGATTTTTTGTGAACTCATCTGGACAGGATCAACGTTGTCTTAAAACTGCCGTAGTAGATGAGAAGGCTCCCAAAAGGAAATCCCCCAAAACCGAACGAGTTGGGGGACTTTTCCAAACAAACTGACTTAGTTTGCAAAGAATTACATAGTCAAAGACTGGGCATTCTCTTCAATAATGACAGCCAAATCCTTCAGGAAAGCGGCGGCATGGGCTCCATAAATTACCCGATGGTCACAGGTCACATTAACCGCCATTTGTCGTTTGGTACCAATTAAACCTTCCTCATTGGCCACTACTTGGGGACGGGAAGCACCCACCGCTAAAATTCCCCCCTGACCCGGCGGCAAAATAGCATCAAATCGGTCTACCCCAAACATACCAAGGTTGGAAATGGTGAAAGTGCCAGTGCTGTATTCTTCGGGCTGTAACTGCTTAGCCCGGGCCCGTTCCACCAATTCTTTCCAGCGGCGGGAGAGAGAGTAGATATCCACTTGGTCTGCATTTTGCAACACCGGAGTAATTAAACCGCCATCGGGCATGGCTACGGCCAGAGCAATGTTGACATCCTTGTGGTAAATAATGCCTTGGTCAGTGTAGCTGGCATTAACAATGGGGTGTTTTTTCAAGGCCAGGGCCACAGCTTTAGCTAACAGGGCCGTCATGGTCACTCCCTTGCCCTTAATTTGCTTATAAAGTTGATCCAGTCCATCGGTGGTGATGGTGTAGCCCACTCGGAATGTGGGAGCGGCCATGGCGGCCACCATATTTTGCACCAAAGCTTTTTGAAAAGTGGTCAGGGGTACTGTCTGGCCGACGGGAACACTGGGGGTAGATGTTACCGTTGGAGTAGGGGCAGGGAATGTTTTAGGAGCTGGGGCACTGGGGGCAGCTATGGAAGCGGTGACAGGTTTACCAGCGGTACTTTCAATATCTGCGGCCACAATTCTGCCGTGGGGGCCAGTGCCAGCAATGGTAGCTAAATCAACTTTTAATTCTTTGGCAAGTTTTTTCGCCCGGGGGGAAGCAATAATCCGGCCACTACTTTTGCCATTACCGTTACTGCTGGGGACTGATGCGGTTTCCGTTGTAGTTGTCCCACTGGCGATCGCCACTGGTTCCGGTTGTTGGGGGGCTGGGGTGGCCGTCGGAGCCGCACTAGAACCACCACCAGAGCCAGCTTTAGCTTGGGCTTCGGCAATTTCCGCTTCCGTTTCCACCACTAGGCCAAGGGTTGCCCCCACGGGAGCTTCTTCCCCTGCTGGAACTAGAATGGCGGCTAGGTAACCTTCGTTAAAGGACTCCACGTCCATATCTGCTTTGTCCGATTCCACCACCAAGACAGTTTCACCTTTTTCCACTTTGTCGCCGGGGGACTTAGTCCAAGAAACAATTTTCCCCTCGGTCATGGTGGAACTCAGGGCGGGCATGAAAATGTCGTAAATCATGGTGGTTTTATCTCTTAAATCTCTTGTAGATCCCTTGGAATACAGCGGATTAGGACTGCGGAAGACCGTTCAAATTCTATCAGATTTCTGCCGGGGGGTTAGTTAAGGAGCACTTTTCGCACATCTAGGCGATCGCCTTGGCGGTGGCCCAAAGGAAAATGTCAAAATGGGTTAGGATTATCCAGATTCATTGTTGATCAGTCAAGAAAATAGCAAACTGCCATGACCTCCTATTCCTCTGCAACGGCCCGCGCTGAAATGAGTGAACTGCGGCGCTTGAAAAGTTTACTGCCGCCGGAACTCCAAAGTTGGGTAATGGTGGAAGGCAGTACCGAAGTTAATCCCCCTCTGATCCGTTCGGAAGAATTGGGGCGGGATGAGATTGAAATTCAGGTGGATTTGGCCAAATGGGAAAACCTGGCCATTGACCAGCGGAATTTACTCTTTTGGCACGAAGTGGCCCGCATTCAGAGTGATACCATTCCCCGGGAAGGTTGGGAAATGGCGGCCTTGGCGATCGGTTTGGGGGGGGCAGTGGGGGAACTGTGGGTGCAAGATGGATTGCTCTTACTTTTAGCCCTGGGATTATGTGGCATTTCTGGCTACCGGCTCTGGCAAAAAAATAACGGTGAAAAACGCATCAAAGAGGCGATCGAGGCGGACGAAAAGGCCATTACCCTGGCTACCCGTTTCGGCTATACCTTGCCTAATGCCTACAAAAGTCTTGGCAGTGCTTTCAAAACATTAATCGAACAAACCCCCAACCGTCGTCAACGCAAACAGTATGAAACCCGTCTCCAAGCCCTGCGCCAAAGTGCAGCCAAAATGAAAGCTAAGACCCAAAAAGCGAAGGCTCTCTAAAACATTGTTGATTGTCTAGTTAGTCAAAGTCCCTTGTCTCGGCATGGGCTGGTTTTGCCGCTACTGTGAATTTTTCCACAACCATCGTCACTACGGCGAGTTGCAGGCTGGTAGAACGATTTTGGTAAATGACCTATGACTATCTATCAATTGAAGGCATTGGTAAGATTGATGGAAACCTTCAACAAGGAACGGGAATGCTGGTTCGATCGCCAATTCTGGACAGGATAACAAAACCAGTTGGTAATGTGGAAAAAGCCGTCTCCATGTCATTTGGACTGATGCCCTGTTTACTTTATTAACCCCACCATGGTTCAACTTTCTCCGACCCCTGCATCAACCCTGACTAACAAAGACGAAAATGGGCAAAATCGTACTGCTAGCTTGACCCTCGATGTGGGGGGCATGAAATGTGCCGGTTGTGTGGCGGCGGTGGAAAGGCAATTGGGACAATTAGCGGGGGTGAAAGACAGTTGCGTCAATTTGGTGACAGCGGTGGCGGTGGTGCGTTATGAACCGGAAAAGATTCAACCCCAGGCGATCGCCGAGCATTTGAGTCAGCGGGGATTTCCCAGTCAGATTCGTCATGGCCATGGCGCTATCCCTGCGACGATAGGGGAAAAAGAGACAAGGGAAAACGTTAACTGGGGTTTGACCATTGCCCTGGTGTTACTGCTCCTATCGGGGTTGGGGCATCTAAGCCATTTTGGTGGCCCCATGATTCCCTTTTTCCATCACCCCATATTTCATTGGAGCTTGGCAACCCTGGCGATCGCCATACCGGGGCGGGAAATTTTTCTTGATGGTTGGCGGGGTTTGAGATTTGGCCATGCCAACATGAACACTCTGGTGGCTTTGGGGACTGGCAGTGCGTACCTCACCAGTTGCATTGCCTGGGCTTGGCCTGGGCTGGGTTGGGAATGCTTTTTTGATGAGCCGGTGATGTTGTTGGGGGTGTTACTACTGGGCAGAACCCTGGAGAGTAAAGCAAGGCAAAAAGCAAAATCTGCGTTGACAGAATTATTGGCTTTGCAACCATCCCTAGCTCGGCTAGTGGGGCGGGGAGAGGACCAAGGGGAAACTGGCATTGAAATTCCTGTGGAACAGGTGCGAGTGGGGGAATGGGTACAGGTGTTGCCCGGGGAAAAAATCCCGGTGGATGGCATTCTGGTGGCGGGAAAAACCCTAGTGGACGAGTCCTTGTTAACTGGTGAATCCCTGCCGGTGGTGAAAAATGTTGATGATGCCGTCATTGCGGGAGCTTGGAATCAGTCCGGAGCCATTACTATTGCCGCTACCCATATTGGGGCGGAAACCACTTTGGCTCGCATTATCCAACTGGTGGAAATGGCCCAAACCCAAAAGGCCCCCATGCAACGATTAGCAGATCAGGTGGCGGGCTGGTTTGCCTATGGGGTGATGGCGATCGCCTTGGTAACGTTAGGCTTCTGGGCCATGGTGGGGCAGTCCTTATTTCCCGAAATGGTGGCGGATACCGGACTTTCTCCCCTTTTGCTAGCTCTCAAATTGAGTGTTTCCGTCTTGGTGGTGGCCTGTCCCTGTGCCTTAGGTTTAGCAACCCCCACAGCGATTTTGGTGGGCACCAGTTTGGGAGCAGAACAGGGCATTCTGATCAAAGGGGGTAACATTCTCGAAATTCTTCAACGCACCACGGTGATGGCCTTCGACAAAACGGGCACCCTCACCCAGGGTAATTTGCAGTTAACCGATGCGGTGCCAGTGGCTGATATTACTGGGATTGAATTATTAACCCTAGCGGCTTCTGTGGAACAGGGAACTCGCCATCCCCTCGCCCAAGGCTTAATCTCCAGTGCCCAGGGTCTGGAACTATTGCCAGTGGAAAATATCGAAACGGAAGCGGGGCAAGGGGTTCAGGGTTGGTACCAAGGCGATCGCCTGTTGGTGGGTAATCAACAATGGCTCATGGAACAGGGGGTACGGTGGGATGACCAATGGCAGATAGAGGCAGATCAACTATCTCGGCAAGGGAAAACGGTCATTTTTGTCGCTTGCAATCAACAATTACAGGGATTTTTAGCCCTCCAGGATACCCTGCGCCCCGAAGCCAAGGCCACCATTGCCCAACTGAAACAATTGGGCATTACTCCCCTGCTGTTAACCGGCGACCATCCTGCCATTGCCCAGGCGATCGCCATGGAAGTAGGTATTGAGGAATTTCAAGCCCAGATGACCCCCCAGGCCAAGGTGGCCAAAATCAAGGCAATGCAAGGGTTTAACCCTGTATCAGTGATAGCGATGGTAGGGGACGGCATTAATGATGCTCCAGCCCTGGCCCAGGCCGATGTAGGCATTTCCCTCTCCGGGGCGACAGCGGTGGCCATGGAAACAGCCGATGTGGTGTTAATGCGCTCCCATCTTTCCGATGTGCTCAAAGCTTTGACCCTAAGTCGTAGCACAGTGGCTAAAATCAAGCAAAATCTCCTCTGGGCTTTGGGCTACAATCTCCTTGCCATTCCCCTGGCCGCTGGGGCATTCTTGCCTAGTTTTGCCATTGTGCTGACTCCGGCGATCGCCGCCGCTATGATGGCCAGTAGTTCCATTGTGGTGGTGTTGAATGCCCTAGCTTTGCGGTATCAATTTTCCCGTTCCCTTGGTCAAGATCCCGGTTAAGGTTCGGCGGGCAAAGAAGTGAACTACCTACGCTATTTAAATCTCTGGCGAAGCTGGAGGCATTTTTTAGGCGGAATTAGGTTGATTTACCGTCAATTTAGCCCCTGATTTAAGGATTGCTTGGTTAGTTTGGTTAAGATTGATGAGGGTAAATTTTTGATCGTTTGCCCATTGGATCGATTGGGAACTAAATTTCGTCCAGTCTATTTGTCCGTTACCATCCGCTTTTTTTTCTCCCCCGGCCATGTCTGATCCCTCGGCAAAACCCCTGCAAGAGCACATTTTGATCATCTTAGATGACGCTGGCCGTCGAGAAGTTTTACTCACTGAAACCTTCTACACCATCGGGCGATCGCCGAGGGCTGATATCCGTATCAAATCCCAATTTGTTTCCCGTATCCATGCGGTGCTGGTGCGTAAATCCTCCGACGATGTACAAGCCGCTTACCGAATTATTGACGGCGATGAAGATGGACAGAGTAGTGTCAATGGACTGATGATTAATGGCAAAAAAGTGCAAGAGCATATCATCCAAACCGGAGACGAAATTGTCATGGGCCCCCAGGTGTCTGTGCGCTACGAGTACCGCCGCCGGGACCAATTTGGTACTATGCCGGGCAACGAACAATTTGATATCACCCTCATTGACCCTGGCATGATTGACGATGAGGAGGAAATTCCCACCTCTGTTTCTTCCTCTCCCCCAGAAATGGAATAATTATTGTTATTGGTGTGTTTGTTAGACGGTAATAACCAATGGGCGGCCGTAAATGGCAGAGTATTAAACGACAAAAAGCACGGGTGGATGCCCAGAAGGGTAAAACCACCACCCAACTTTCCCGGGCCATTATTGTGGCCGCTCGCCAGGGCATTCCCGATCCGGCGGGCAACTTCCAACTGCGGACAGCCATCGAAAAAGCCAGGGCTGCAGGGGTTCCCAATGACAGCATCGACCGGGCGATCGCCAAGGGGGCAGGCACCTATGAGGATGGGGAAAGTAATTACGAGGAAATGCGCTACGAAGGCTATGGCCCAGGGGGAGTAGCAGTGTTAATTGAAGCCCTCACCGATAACCGCAACCGCACGGCGGCAGATCTACGGGCGGCATTTAGCAAAAAAGGTGGAAATTTGGGGGAAACCGGTTGTGTCAGTTGGATGTTTAGCCAAAAAGGGGTAATTCGCTTAGTAGGGGAACTGGAGGAAGAAAAGTTACTGGAAGCCTTGCTGGAAGGGGAAGGGGAAAGCTACGAATGGCTGGACGAGGAAGATGGGGGTGGGGTAAAAGTTTTCAGTGCAGTGAATCAACTGGAAAACCTCAACCAAGTGTTACAGGACCACGGCTTCACCATTGCAGAGACGGAACTGCGTTGGTTGCCGGAAAATACCATTGAAATTACCGAGCCAGACCAAGCCAAGGCCCTTATGCAAATGATCGACACATTGGAGTCCTTGGACGATGTGCAATCGGTCACCAGCAACTTTGAGTTAACGGAAGAGTTGTTAGCCCTGGCGGGGTAGGCGGTGAGATACTGGGGAAGCGGAATGTTGATCTATTTTTCAGCTTTCTCCCCTATCCACTGTTTCCTGGTGGTCTTTCCCCCAACTAATTTTTAAAGAGGCGAGTGCAGTGCAATTGACTAAAGGGTTAGAAGTCGAAATCTATACCGGCAAGAAAACCGGGGAGATTGTGGGGCTTTCCGATCGCATTGTGCGGGATTTGAGTGGCTTTGTGCGGGAGCCGGACAGCCGCAACGTGGAATACACTACACCTCCGCTAAATAGTTACGATCGCCTGTTGTGTGGAATTCTTCAGCCCCGTCGTCAATTACGCCATTACCTCAGTCAACTAGGGGAAGACTACACATTAATACCGGGCAGTTGCTTGGCCCTGGGGGGGACGGATACCTTTTACCGTTCTGATCCCCAAAATCCTTACCATACCTACATCGAACAAACCTACGGTACCCAGGTGGTCACCGCCAGCATTCACATCAATATAGGTATTCCTGATGTGGAGGAGTTGATCCGGGCCTGTCGTTTAGTGAGGATGGAAGCGCCGTTGTATCTTGCCCTCAGTGCATCTTCCCCTTTTCTGAATGGCCAGGTAACAGGCTACCATTCCAGCCGTTGGCAGATGTTCCCCAAAACTCCCCAGGAGGTGCCCCTGTTTACAAGCCATGGCCATTTTGTGCAATGGACAGAGGAGCAATTGACCTTGGGCACTATGCAAAATGTCCGCCATCTTTGGTCAGCGGTGCGTCCCAACGGCGATAATCGACCCCATAACCTGAACCGTTTGGAATTACGGATCTGCGATTTGGTCACTAACCCCCTCTCCCTCCTGGCGATCGTGGCCCTACTGGAAGCCCGGTTACAACAAATGCTGGCCGATCCCACCCTGGATCCCCTCCAACAAAGTCAACTTACCCCCTCGGAATTGCTAGCCCTAGCGGATCAAAATGAAATCTCCGCCGCCGTTAGTAGCCTGGACAGCACCCTGCACCATTGGCGGAATGGTCGGGCGATCGCCGCCAGGGAATGGATTGAGGAGTTATACCAGTCAGTACAGCCGGAAGCTAAATACCAGGGCTTTGCTTGCTTTTTGCCACCATTGCGAAAAATTTTGCGGGAAGGCAACCAGGCCCAACAATGGCTCGCCCAATATGAACAGGGGAAAACGCCCCAAACCATTGTCCAGGAAGCGATTCTGCAAACGGAGATGGAGGAAGCCATCCTGGCCCAGGACCTCTGCTTACCCCTGAGCAAAGCCCGGGATGAAATACTAAGTTTGGTGTGATGGCTTCAGTAGCCGATAAAAAATCATAAACTTTTGCCGAGGGGACAGTTTAATAACTGTTGGTTATCGATAGTTTGTGATCTCCATCACCGGCATGACAAAATATTTTTGCCCATTTTTGCGGTAAACATCAATTAAATTGTTCAAAAATAGTCTTTATGGTCAAATTAGTCCTAGTCAATCCCCAAATCCCCCCTAATACTGGTAATATCGCCCGGACTTGTGCCGCCACTGGGATAGAATTGCATCTGGTCGGCCCCCTAGGTTTTGAATTGGGTGATCGTTATCTCAAACGGGCGGGATTAGACTATTGGCCCTATGTTGACCTCCATTACCACAACAGTTGTGAAGAATTTATTACCCATTGGCGTGGTCAAGGGGGTAACCTGCTCGGTTTTAGTGTCACTGGCACGGTTAATTTCTGGGACTACACTTACCAAGCCACGGATTGGCTGATGATGGGCAGTGAAACAGATGGTTTACCCCAGATGATGCGGGATTTATCTACCCAGTTACTTTGCATTCCCATGCCCCACTCCGAGGTAAGGAGCTTGAATTTGGCCTCCAGCGCCGCCATTGCTCTGTTTGAGGCCCGACGACAGTTACGCAGTCTTGGCTAGGAAACCCCGTCACTCCCATCGAGTTGGGCAAGAAGGACAAAATCGAACGAGTGAACTGATAAGAAATTGTGATGGCCGGAGCGAATTAGCCAAGGGGTCGATTCAATTAAAATTTCTGATTAAAAATAAACTTAGGACTGATGATTCTCGGCGATCGCCAGGGGATTTTTTTTCAGAAAAGAGGACAAAGCAGCCAGGGAAAAAGCTTGGCAGGGCAAGGAAATTTGCCAGAAACAAAAACCGGAGGGCTACGTCTAGGGGGTCAGTTAACCACTGATCTAAATTCGTTACTATTTTTCACAACTCTGTAAAAGCGGGAATTTCCACCAGCTTGTCGAATCATTGAAAGCAGGTTAATCTTTCTTAGCAGTCTTCATTCTTCATTAGGTATATTGGCTCAGTCAGATTCAGTCGTGGAATTTAATCTCCCATTAAACCTGAAATGACTGGGGCGGTCTAACAATCTAGTTCTAGGTTTTAGGCTCATTCACACACAAGGAGGTTCTTCTTGAAAGACGTACTCAATCAACCGGCGACATTTTTTCCCTCGTGTCCATCTCCGCCTATGGAGATTAATTCCTATGATGGAAGCACTAAACAGGAGGGTACTGTGCCCCTGGGCGAAGGATACCGTCGGGTTCGCCGCTCTGCTGCAATGGTGGGTTTAGCCGTTTCCATGGGAGCAACGGGTATGTTGTTTTCCCAAACCGCCACCGCCGCCACCAGTTCTGGCAACTCCCCCTTGGTTGCGGTGAGTAATTTATCCCTAGACCAATCCCATGGCTCCTCCACTGAGCCGATGCTGGCTTCCCCTTCCCTGAAGCATCAAGTCAAAGAAGGAGAGTCCCTTTGGCAAATTAGCCAAGCTTTTCAAGTGGACGCCAAGGCCATTGCCCTGGCCAACAGCATCAGCACTGATACGGCACTACAAGCGGGACAAGTACTGAATATTCCCAGACCTAGTTCTTCTGCAAAAGCAGTTCAAGACCAAGTCCCCGCCGCCACCATCCCGCCCCTGGCTCCCCTGGAGCAGACTGATTCCCTGGTTGTCTCTTCATCCTTAGCTCCCGGTCAGTCTTCCAGCACCGCTAATACCATTGCCATTAAGCCCAAAGCCCAAACTTTAGTTGCCGATGTGAGTCGCCCAATGCAGGGCACCGTCGTTGAACCGTTGGAAGAGAAGTTAACTTCCCAAAGAATTAAAAGTACTGCTGAAGATGCAGGCATCAAGCTCGATACAAAAGCTTCCCTGCCCAGCCCCGTAGAGGTGGCTGCCGCCGCCCATGGCGATCGCCCCATTCCCATTGCCGTAGTGGCCCCGGAAGAGTTCACTGCCATTGAAGTTCAGCCCAGCTCCAGCCCAGCCAATCCCCAGTCTTTGCCCGTACCGGCTCTCCCTGCTGTGGCCCCAGCGCCCACGAGAGCTCAACGACAAGATGAGTCTTTGGCTTCCGGAGAGGATATTTCCTTAGATAATCTCCGTCAGAATGGCATGGCCCAGCCGGTCCAACCAGTGGAAACTGCATTAAATCTTGACCAGCCCGTGGCGATCGCCGTTATCCCTCCCGAAACTGAACCGGAGATTATTACCAGATCCCCATTACCCAGTGCTCCAGTAGTCCTGGAAACCAGCCCGACCGTTGCGGCCTTGCCCTCTCCCTCCAATGTTGCTCCCGCTAGTGCCGAACAAATATCCTACCAAGTGAAGCCAGGGGACACCCTCAGTCAGATTGCCCGCAGCCATGACATTCAGCCGGAGAAAATCCAACAAGCCAATGGTTTGAGTAATCCTGACGAGATTAAGGCAGAGCAGATTTTAGTGATTCCTCCTCCCAACACTGTGGCGGCAGTGCCGGAACCCACCACCCCCAGCTTGCCCAGCTTTGTTTCTACCCAGCCAACGGCCTCAACAATCGTAGCCAGGGCCCAGGCAGAACCCGAGGCCCAGTACCAGACTCAACTAAGGGCAGAGGTAACCCAACTCAATCAAACTCAACCGGTCGGGACTCCTATGGTACCTCGAAGTGCCCTGACCGTTGACCGCCAAGTTAATAACGAACCAGTTCCTGATTGGCAAGCCCGTTCCCCCCAAGCCCTACCGGCCAAGTTCAACCAGCCCCGGCAGGATCTAGCCCAGTTGCAACGGCAATATTCTCCCCAGGCACAAAGAAGTCAGTTTTCCACCTCCGTCGGCCAGTCCCAAATCATCGGGGCGGCCCCCAGTCCTGTCCAGGGCTACAACGACACCATTCAAATCCCTGTCATCCAAGAAGTTAGCCCTGAGCTGCCGGGCTTGAGTACCCCCGACTTTCCCCGTAGCCCGGGTCAGTTTAACGGTTACATCTGGCCTGCTAAGGGAGTCTTCACTTCTGGTTTTGGTCCCCGTTGGGGTCGCATGCACCGAGGCATTGACATTGCTGCTCCCATTGGTACTCCCATTATGGCAGCGGCTTCCGGGGAGGTGGTGTTTTCTGGTTGGAACTCCGGCGGTTTTGGTAATTTGGTCAAAATTCGCCATGGTGATGGCAGTGTTACCTACTATGCCCATAACAATCGCTTGTTGGTGCGTCGGGGAGAATACGTTGAACAAGGTCAACAAATTGCTGAAATGGGAAGTACTGGGCGCAGTACTGGGCCCCACCTCCACTTTGAAATTCGGGTAGGCGGGACTAATGCCGTTAATCCAGTGGCCCTGTTGCCCCGTAGTCGCTAGATTCTATTGCGTCGCCATACTACTGCATCGTAATCGTACCTCTTAAGTGTGTTTATTCCCCTGGGTTAGCTTTGCTGTTACTTACAGCATGAAAGCCTGGGGGCTTTTGTTTGAGGGGGCGATGGAATAAAGTTTTTGGCAACAAAAAAGATGGATCCTTAGGACCCATCCTTGCTTTATCTTGAGGTTATGACGCTAGGTTAGATTAGACTTCACTTCAGTAATTAACTAGCTGGCTTGGTGGGGTTGAATAACGCCATAGCCGCCATGGTTACGAATGTAGATGACGTTGATTTCATCTGTGTCCTTGTTACGGAACATATAAAAGTCATGATCCACTAACTGTAGCTGTTCCAGAGCGTCTTCAATGGCCATGGGGGGCATAGCAAAATATTTCATCCGCAATACCTCCGAAGGTAGCTCGGGAGCCCGATCGCCGATGAGATTTTCTTCCACTGGCTTGTCTTCGACAATTTCGCTTGTTTTGACATTGCCATGTTGCTTATCTTGGATGCGTTCTTTATATTTCCGCAACTGACGGGCAATTTTGTCGGCAACTAGGTCGATGCTGGCGTAAAGATTTTCACTGCCTTCCTGGGCCCGGATAACGGTACCGTTAGCATAGACCGTAACTTCCGCTTTATGCTTATTGGTAATACGGGCATTGCGGGCTACGGAAAGGTGAACATCAACTTTGGTGGTCAGATTTTGAAAGTGTTTAACTGCTCTTTCGACTTTTTCTTCCACGTAATCATGAATCGCTTCAGTAACTGTGATATTATTGCCCTGAATTAACAGTTTCATACTGAATTCTCCCTTCGTAAAATTAATAAAAAATGAGCAATGGTTGGTTTTCTGCAGATCTAAACTTAAGTTATAAAAACTAAGTTAGATTGGGCAATTTTTCCGAGAAACAGTGAGGTGGAATCATTACTTAAAATGCCTTTCTGCTAAAGATATCAAAAGCATGGATCATTGAAAAAACACCATAAATTTGAGCTTGGTGATGAATTATAAACCCAACTTTGTTATTCTCTAGTTTACTTTTAACCATCCCTAGGGTAGAGGTAAAGTTTTCCAGAAAATTGTGGTGGTAAATAATTAACTCCTAAGACTATCTTCAGATTAGCACTATGTATTGAATAAGACCTAATCGGTCAGGTGATTTTGACTTTCCTTTGCATCTCTTTACGTTTCTTAATTTCTCCCAACTTTGAACTTTAGTTTGATTCCGTTTCCTTTGTAGCGCCATGGCCAATCCTTCCTGTCGTTTATTATCGTTGGGACTTGTGCCCTACTGCCAAGCTTGGCAATATCAGCGGCGATGGGTCAGAGCCAAACAGCGCGATCGCCAACGGGAGGACGGACTAATGTTGTTGGAGCATCCCCCGGTCTATACCCTGGGCACTGGCTCCCAAACCAAATATCTGAAGTTCGACCCGGCACACCCCCCGGCAGAATTGTGGCGCACGGAACGGGGTGGGGAAGTCACTTACCATTGTCCGGGGCAATTGGTAGGCTATCCGATCTTGGATTTAAACCATTTCCAGAAGGATCTGCACTGGTATTTACGACAACTGGAAGAGGTGCTGATCATCACCCTGGGGAAATTGGACCTACAGGGGGAACGCATTGCTGGTTTAACGGGGGTTTGGCTGGAAGGTCATAAGGTAGCGGCGATCGCCATTAAGGTTAGTGGCTGGGTTACGTGCCATGGTTTTGCTTTGAATATTTGTCCTGACCTAGAGGGATTTAGTCACATTGTGCCCTGTGGCATCGGCGATCAGCCTGTAGGAAGCCTAAACCAGTTCTTGCCTGGTCTCACTGTGGAGATGGTTCAACCTCTAGTTATTCAAGCCTTTGCCGAAGTATTTCCGGTTACCTGGATCACCACTGGAGAAATGCCCTGCTGGCTTAGCGACGATGTTGCTTAGTTAACATGGGCAGAGGTTGTCGCTGGGTACTACCACTGGGGGGCAAATAACGGCGGGGAGATTGTTTCACGGCGATCGCCTTAGTTTTTTCCGACTGCCACCAGCGTATGCCCACCCCTAACATGGCCACCATTAAGCCCAGGGAAAATAAACTCCATTTACCATCTACTCCACCCATGACCATATCCACCGCCGCCACAATTAGAATGAAGCTGGAAATCGGCTCACGGCGATAAAAAACTTTGACAAAACGGGGCCAGTAAAAATTCATTCCTAAATGGTTCCAAAACCCTCTGGGGGAAGCTCAACTACAATATAGCCTTTATTTGTAATTTCTCTCGGCTGTGAACGGGATGGTTAAGCTGGCAGTAACCGAGGAGGAAGGGCTTGGCAAAAGCAAAATTCTAAGGGTGAGCGATCAAGACCACCATTAGGGAGCTTTTGGTAACATGTTTGTAGTTTTGGAAAAAATGGGTCGCCTGGGATTCGAACCCAAGACCAATCGGTTAAAAGCCGAGTGCTCTACCGCTGAGCTAGCGACCCGTTGTGCTTCATTGGCACGATTTATAACGTTAACATAGCTTTTGCTTCATCACAAGCATTGGGCACAAAAATTTTCAAATTTGCCTAGGCAAGGAGAATTGGGGTCGGCAGTGGAGCGGGATTAGGGTTCAGGATTTTACTTCACTGCCGGGAGATTGTTAGCGATAGGAAGCAGTTAACTCAGCGATTTTTTCCTCTTCCATGGGGCTTAATTCCTCCGGTTTCCCCACCACGCCCTTATAAACTTTGATATATTCCCCGGCGGAACGGTACCAACTAAAGTCTGCCCGCATGGCCCGTTGCTGTAATTTTTGCCAATCTGCCTTGAAGCGGAAACCCTCCCAGGCCCGCACCATGGCCGTAAAGCAATCCAGGGGTTCATAACGGTCAAAGCAATAGCCGGTGCCGGCTTCATTGATAGGATCGTAGAAGGATACCGTATCCACCAAACCCCCTGTCCGCCGCACAATGGGGATACAGCCATAACGCATGGCCATCAATTGACTCAGCCCACAGGGCTCAAAGCGAGAAGGCATTAAAAACACATCCGCCCCGGCATAGACTCGACGGGAAAGGGCATCGTTGTGGAGTAATTGCACCGCCATCCGCCCAGGAAATCGGGAAGCCATCTGCCAAAGTTGGGTTTCGTAATGGCGATCGCCAGTGCCGAGGATAATTAACTGGGAATCGGTGTAGGACATGAAGCGGTCAAGGATCTGAATCACCAAATCAATCCCTTTTTGTTCCACCAAGCGAGCTACTATGCCCACCACCATGGCATTACGATTAATTTCTAGCCCCGTTTCCTCCTGGATGGCAATTTTATTTTTCACCCGCTTTTCCAAACTGTCCGCATCGAAAACATTGCTGATAAAGCGGTCTTCCGCCGGGTTGTAAATCTCCGTATCAATACCGTTGAGAATACCGACTAAATTACCACTCAGGTAGGACAATAACCCTTCCAGCTTTTCCCCATAGGCCGGGGTTTGGATCTGTTGGGCGTAGGTGGGAGAAACGGTAGTCACCCGATTGGCAAATTGAATCGCCGCCGCCATCACATTGTCTCCCTGCATGTACCAAGGACACCAGGTCATAGTTTCAAGCAAGCCCCGCCAGGGCCCTTGGTAGGCAAGATTATGGATGGTGAAAACGGTGGCAATGTCTGGGGACTGATGCATCCAAACGGGGATCATGCCAGTGTGCCAATCATGGCAATGGATAATTTCCGGCTTCCAATGGTTCCAGGCAAATTCCGCTGCCCCGTTAGAAAAAAAAGTGAACCGCCAGGCCTCGTCATCTCCGCCATAGATCCTGCGGGAGTCGAAAGCTGGATGACCAAACAAGTAGAGGGGAATTTTAGTATCCGGTAGATAGGATTGGTAAACAGCAAACTGCTGGAACATGGCTTCCCCTTTCCAGACCGGCTCCTTGGGCACATCAATTTTGTCGCCGATGAAACCGTAATAGGGCATGAAGACACGGACATCATGGCCCAACTGATGCAGAACTTTAGGCAGGGAACCCACCACATCCCCCATGCCACCTACCTTTGCTAGGGGGGATACTTCCGCCGCCACAAATAAAATCTTCATACCGTCGTTATTCCACTAATTGAGTTCGGGGCCTGGTTGCCATACTTTCCGCTCAATTATATGACGGTGGTGGTTACCCATCGGAGAGAGTAATTAACAGTTTCTTGTTTCCATCCCCATACCTTTTTCTTAGTGCTTTGTCCGTAGACTATCCATTGCCGGCCGGTGGCACGGCCTAAGTATTCCAATTCATTAATTCATTGCTAAGCCACTAAGGATTGGGAAGTCATATCCTCGGACTCGTGTTCTTTTTCTGGAGAGATGAAACCGCCCGCTGCTAATCCGTCGGGATCAATACTCAGTTGTTCGCAGGGAATGGTGTCCGAAATAATCGAGCTGGCCATCATGCCAGTATGAATTTCTAACTGAGCGCTGGGCACTGCCTCAAATACTAACCGTTGACCAGGGAACACAACTCTTTCAAAATACCAATTAGGGACATTGGTAATGCGGGCCACTTGGATTTGATTGGTGGCATTGACATAGCAACAGAATAAGGCTGATGGCTGGTTGTTGGGAATGGGATCAAGAATTTGGGACATGGCAGGCATGGGATTTTTATTAAAAAAAGGTCTTTTAACTATTCTGGACAAAGCTAACACCCGCTGATCCCGATCCGCTGTAAAGATAATTACAATCAAATTTTTTGACTCTGGCTTTGTCCCTGGACTCAAGAAAATTTTTCCGAGGCATTGCACTTTGGCGTTGGTGATTACTTGGGGCTAGAACGGTCAGAATTCTGAGGGTAGCGGCTCCGAGCAATCGTTAAGATATATTACAATTGTGAGTAAGTGGGGGTAGTCCCTCCCGTTGCTGATCTCACCCTACCAGTGCCCCAACGCCATGACCGATCGCCTGTTGTACGTTCGTCTCCCCTGTAACCCAATTTTCCCCATTGGGGTGGTTTATTTGGCAGACCATGTCCATAAATGTTTTCCGGCGATCGCCCAGCGGATTTTCGATTTAGGCACCATTCCTCCCCTGGATTTCAACCGGGCCCTTGATGAATGCATTGATGAATTTCAGCCGACAATTTTGGTTTTTTCCTGGCGGGACATCCAAATTTATGCTCCGGTGGGGGGTAGGGGTGGTAATCCCCTGCAGAACGCGTTTGAGTTTTACTACGGAAAAAATCCCTTGGTGAAGCTGAGGGGAGCCTTAGGCGGATTGAAAGTTACCAGTGCCTATTACGGCGAATTATGGCGCAATTTAGCACTAATAAACCGGGGATTGCGGAGGGCAAAGCGTTATTGCAGTGATCCCCAAATCATTGTCGGGGGCGGAGCAGTTAGTGTTTTTTACGAACAGCTAAAAACCAAGTTGCCAGCGGGCACCATTGTGTCGGTGGGGGAAGGAGAAACGCTACTGGAAAAATATCTACGGGGGCAAACCATTGAAGACGAACGGTGTTACATAGTCGGCCGCAGTCAGCCCCGGCCCCGGTTAATCCATGAACAGCCCTCCCCCATGGTAAAAACTGCCTGTGATTATGACTACATCGAGCAAATTTGGCCGGCCTTTGACTATTACCTCCAGGAGGATGATTTTTACCTAGGGGTACAAACTAAGCGGGGTTGTCCCCACAATTGCTGTTACTGCGTTTACACCGTAGTGGAAGGGAAACAGGTCAGAATTAATCCCGCCGCCGAAGTAGTGAAGGAAATGCGGCAACTTTATGACCGGGGCATTCGCAATTTTTGGTTCACCGATGCTCAATTTATCCCGGCTAGGGTTTTTATAGATGATGTGGTGGAATTGCTGGAGGCGATCGCCGCGTCGGGCATGGAGGATATCCATTGGGCTGCCTATATCCGAGCTGATAACTTAACCCCTCGGTTGTGTGAACTGATGGTACAAACAGGGATGAACTACTTTGAAATTGGTATCACCAGTGGTTCCCAGGAATTGGTACGCAAAATGCGCATGGGTTACAATCTCCGCACCGTGTTACAGAATTGTCGGGATCTAAAAGGAGCAGGCTTTAATGATTTGGTTTCCGTTAATTACTCCTTCAATGTTATTGATGAAACCCTAGACACCATCCGCCAAACCATTGCCTACCATCGGGAATTAGAAGCTATTTTTGGGGCAGACAAAGTAGAACCAGCCATCTTTTTTATTGGGCTCCAACCCCACACCCATCTGGAAACCTATGCCCTGGACAAAGAAATACTCAAACCAGGCTATGACCCCATGAGCATGATGCCCTGGACCGCCAAAAAATTACTCTGGAATCCCGAACCCCTTGGCTCATTTTTCGGCGAAGTTTGCCTCCAGGCTTGGCAACAAAATCCCAATGATTTCGGTCGAGAAGTGATGAATATTCTCGAGCAACGGCTAGGCAAAGCTGATCTCGAAGCAGCCCTCCACTCCCCCCTGCCCGACAAAAAAAAATTTCCCCCTACCATGGCAGAGGGAAAAAAACTCAGTCCTATTTAGCTTGGCCAGATGCTGGCCGAGTGGCACCGTAGTTGGGCAACTAACTGGCGATAATATACTCTGCCATATTAGCCCGCCGACGCTTCAGTTGCGCAAGGGCTTGGTTTTCTAATTGGCGGACCCTTTCCCGGCTGATGTTGAGATGCTGGCCGATTTTAGCCAAAGATAGCTCCTGGCCATCGTTAAGACCGAAACGCATGGTCAGCACTGCCTGTTGCTGGGGCGTTAATTCCGCCAGTAAATTTTGCAGGTCTTGACGCATGGACTCCTGGGTGATGTAAGCATCGGGGGAAACCCCTTCGTCCTCCAAGAGTTCGGACAATTCTGTGTCCTGATTATCCCCCACCCGCACATCAAGGGAGATGGGTTGGCGCGACAGACTGAGGTACTCGCGAATTTGACTAGGGTCAATTTCCAGGGCCTTGGCTACTTCGGCGGGGGTGGCACTGCGGCCCAATTGTTGGGAAAGTTCCCGTTGGGTTTTTTTGATTTTGTTTAACTTTTCAGTGATATGAATGGGCAAACGGATAGTCCGGCCCTGTTGGGCGATCGCCCGGGTGATGGCTTGGCGAATCCACCAGTAGGCATAGGTGGAGAATTTATAACCCTTGGTGGGGTCGAATTTTTCCACCCCCCGTTCTAAACCCAGGCTACCTTCTTGGATCAAATCCAAAAACTCCATATTGCGCTTCTGATATTTCTTGGCGATCGCCACCACCAACCGGAGGTTAGCTTCAATCATTTTCCGTTTGGCCCGTTCCCCTTGGCCCAGATAGCGTTGTAATTTCGTCACCGACACATCGGCCGCTTCCGCCCATTCCAGGTTGGAGGGCTCGCGACCTAATTTGTCAGCCAGGGTTTTCTTGTGCTTCAGCAGGGCCATCATTTGTTGGACTTGTTTACCCAGAATAATTTCTTGCTCATGGGTTAACAGGGGTACCCGACCAATTTCATGGAGATAGGACCTCACCATATCGGCGGTGAAAGTGGGGGGGGAGGTAGGGGAGGAGAGATTGGCGGTGGGCATTCGGAATGACTCCTTAATGAAGAGCAACAGAATAACTGTCACTGTTACCATCTTTCCCAAAAATGTCTTAGACTAAGTCATTGATGGTGAAGAATAGGGTAGTGCAGTCGTCAATTTTTTTACACCGTGTCCTAACGAGTGGGTCTTTAGACGCCGCAAATGGTGACAAGGTTCGGGAATAAATAATAATTTTTGTGGTTCTAAGCCGGGGCGTTACCGCCGAAACCAATACCACGCTCCTACAGCCGCATAGCTAAAAAGATACCCAAAAAATCAATATCACCATGATGACGAATCATTAAGGGATTCCACAAGGGCCAAGATGAAGGATTACCGAATGGCACAGTGGGGTTAACCCAACAATTTTTTTGTCAAGCTGGCAAGCCGTTTTCCAGGCGGATAGTTTACCTCCTTGACTTTTTCCTCTGGTTGATTAAATCAGTTAGGTTTTTAAAGTTTTTCAGCTTGACCCTCCATAAACTAAGGAATTTTTAGGCTTGATTTTTTTAATGGATATTCCCAACACCACCGCAACCATTGCAACTATTCCCCAGGCTCCTGCGGGTTTTCGTTCCGGCTTTGTGGCCATTGTCGGCCGTCCCAATGTGGGTAAATCAACTTTGATGAACCAATTGGTGGGACAAAAAATTGCCATCACTTCCCCCGTAGCCCAAACCACTCGCAACCGCTTACAGGGCATTATCACCACCCCCAGCAGTCAGACAATTTTGCTCGATACCCCTGGTATCCACAAACCCCACCATGAGTTGGGAAGGGTGCTGGTAAAAAATGCGATCCAAGCTATCCATAGCGTCGATCTAGTCGTTTTTCTGGTGGACAGCAGTGCAACTTTGGGACGGGGAGACCAGTTTGTGGTGGATTTGCTGCAAAAAACTGACGGGCCGGTGTTGGTAGGACTCAATAAACAGGACCAACAGCCCCCAGACCAGCGGGAAGAACTTAACGCTAGCTATGAAACCCTGACAGAAAACTATGGTTGGCCGTGCTTTAAATTTTCTGCTTTGACGGGGGAAGGTTTAAGCAATTTTCAGAGTGCCTTGGAGGCAAGACTGGATCCTGGCCCCTATTACTATCCGCCGGATTTGGTCACCGACCAGCCGGAACGGTTCATTATGGCCGAGTTAATTCGGGAGCAGATTTTGTTGCTCACCCGCCAGGAGGTGCCTCACTCCGTGGCGATCGCCATTGAGAAGGTGGAAGAAACACCCGAACGCACCAATGTTTTTGCCGCCATCACAGTGGAAAGGGGTTCCCAAAAGGGCATTATCATCGGCCAAAAAGGTAGTATGCTTCAGGCGATCGGCACTGCGGCCCGGCAACAAATTCAAAAATTAATTTCCGGGGATGTTTATTTAAAACTATTTGTGAAAGTTGAACCAAAATGGCGGCAGTCTCGCCAGCAGTTGTTAGAATTTGGATACCGTGTGGAAGAGTAGCAAGAAGCAATGACTAGCGATCCCAATCCAGCCCAGGCATTTGAAAATTGGTTTGAGGAGGAAGAGGGGGATGACGCCTTTACTTCCCTCATTGCCGGTGAGGAGACTAACAGTGGGATTGAAGAACTGGATTTTGGCGATTTATTTGAGGGAGAACCCACCGTCATCCAGGGTGAAGGGTTTGGCTCGCCGTCCTCTGGAGAGGAAGATCCGCCGGTCCGCATGACCCTAGATTTTAATTCCCCGGAAGCGGAACTAGACGCTCTCTTTACCGATGAGGACGCCCCCACAACGGCGATCGATCCCTTTGAAAGCTCCAGTTGGCTAGAAATTGACCAGATGATGGAAGCTGATCCCCTGGCTTCCATTCCTGAGACCAATGCCCCCGCTTACCAGACCGCTGGTGGCCTAGATGACAATGACCTAGCCGAATTGCAGGATTTACTAGGAGTAGGGGACGTCGAGCCCGCCATTACCAGCCCTGGTTTGCACTCCTTTGCTGGGGCTGATCGGGTAACTCCATGGACAAATGAGGTCCTGCTTTTTGCGGCGATCGATGACTTAGACGGATTGATTAATGCCCCTGTCCTGGACGAAGAATTTTCCTTTGCCGAACTAGAGACTTTAATCGATACCCCAGCCCCAAAATCTTTTGCCACCATCAGCCATCCTTTTCGTTTACCGGTGGCTATGGAGGAAGATGAGGATGAATTCAAAGACTTAGAAGCATTATTAGAGCAAGCAGATAGCAGTCTGGGGGGGGGCATAGCCGGCATGGGAGGGGCTCGGCTGCCCGCTCGACCTAGGCAGGTTAAATCCCGTAGTTTTGAGCAAACTATGCGGGTGCCCATCAAACAACTTGACAACCTCAGTAACCTGATCGGGGAGCTAGTGGTCAAACGGAATCGCCTTGAACAGGATCAGGAGCGTTTACGACAGTTTTTGGATAATCTGCTCAACCAAGCCCAAAACCTCAGCGATGTGGGGGGGCGGATGCAGGATTTATACGAAAGAACTTTGTTGGAAGGGGCCCTTTTAGCCAGCCGCAGCACCAACAGCCGTCACCACTCCTCGAAAACCACCTACCCCGATGCCAGGATCACGGCCTCTAGTTCCTCGACCATGAATGACCAGCCTTTGGATGCGCTGGAAATGGATCGATTTACCGGATTTCACCTGCTTTCCCAGGAGATGATCGAGTTAATTGTGCGGGTGCGGGAATCTGCGTCGGATATTCAGTACTTGGTGGACGAGACAGATCAGGTGGCCCGAACCCTCCGGCAGGTGACTACGCAGTTACAGGAGGGAATGACCAAATCTCGCATGGTGCCCTTTACCCAAACCGCCGATCGCCTGCCACGGGCCATCCGGGAAGTGTCCATGAAGTTGAATAAAAAAGTCAACCTAGAGGTGGAAGGGGGCGACGTGCTCATCGACAAAATGATTTTGGAGCACCTCTACAATCCCATGACCCATTTGGTTAACAATGCCATCACCCACGGTATTGAAACCCCAGCAGAACGACAAAAATTAGGCAAATCCCCCGAAGGGCATCTAGCAGTGCGGGCCTTTCTCCAGGGCAACCAAACCCTGATCACCGTCTCCGATGATGGAGCAGGGATCAACACGGAAATGGTTAAACAAAAAGCAGTGGAAAAGGGGCTCATTAGCCGTATGGAGGCCCAGAGCCTATCCCAATCAGAGGTTTATGACCTCCTGTTCCATGCTGGTTTTAGCACCAAGGACACAGCGGACGACTTTGCCGGTAGGGGAGTAGGTCTTGACGTGGTACGCACCAGTCTGATTGATATTCGCGGAGCCATCAACATTGAATCCACTGTGGGCAAGGGCACCACTTTTACCATTCGTTTGCCCCTCACCCTGAGCATTTGCAAAGCCCTTTGTTGCCTGAGCGATCGGGCTCGCATCGCCTTTCCCATGGACGGGGTGGAAGATACCAGGGACTATTTGCCCAAAGACATTGTTACCGATGAGGATGGTCAAAAGTGCGTTAAATACGGCAAGGAAGCCCTGCTTTTACCGCTCTATCCCCTCAAAGATTTGCTCAACTATAACCGGCAATTAAGCCGGGGTAATGTGTATGGGGGCAAGCAAGAGGAAGATGTGGTGCGGGTCATCATTGCCCGGGGGAGTTCTGGTAACCTGTTAGCCCTCCAGATAGACCAGGTATTAGGGGAAGAAGAAATTGTTATCAAGCAAATTGAAGGGCCCATTCCCAAACCTCCAGGCATTGCCGGGGCTACCGTGCGAGGGGATGGCAGCATCATGCCCATTGCCGATGTTTTGGAACTGATCGAAATTGCCCAGGGTCGTCTCCGCACTGACAGCAGTGGTGGACTATGGCGCAAAACCCTGACCCCCACGGTCAATGAAGTCCACATGGACCCCACTGTGCTAATTGTGGACGACTCCATCACGGTGCGGGAATTGCTCTCCCTCAGTTTCAAAAAAGCTGGTTTCCGGGTAGAACAGGCTAGGGATGGACAGGAAGCCTGGGATCAACTCAAGTCTGGTCTGCCCTGTGACTTGGTCTTCTGTGACATTGAAATGCCCCGCAAAAATGGCTTGGAATTGTTATCGGAACTGCAAGCAGACGAAGAACTATCTTCCATTCCAGTGGCCTTACTCACTTCCAGGGGAGCCGATCGCCATCGTAAAGTGGCGGCCAAGCTGGGGGCAACGGGCTATTTCACCAAGCCCTATACAGAAAAAGACATTTTGGACGCGGCTAACCGGATGTTGAATGGGGAGGTGTTACTCCCCGGCAGTACCCGCAAAACTAATTCCATTCTTTCTCGCTTCAAAAAAGCCCGAGGCAACTTCTCCGAAGAAGCTCCCACCATTGTGAGAAGTAATCCAGGCACCCTACGTTCGACGGTGTTGATTATTGATGACTCGGTAATGGTGCGGGAAATGCTTTCTATGACCTTTAAAAAAGCCGATTACCATACAGAAACTGCTCGGGATGGCCAAGATGCCTGGGAAAAACTCAAGTCTGGCTTACCCTGTGATTTGATTCTCTGTGACATTGAAATGCCCCGCATGAACGGTCTGGAATTATTGGAGCGCATTCAAGAAGATCCCAACCTTTCCCGTATTCCGGTGGCCATGATTACCTCGCGGGGAGCACAAAAAATGCAGCGCATGGCAGCAGAAAAAGGCGCCAAGGGATACTTTGTGAAGCCCTACATTGAGGAAACTTTATTGGAAGCCAGTCAAAGGTTGATAAGGGGAGAGGTGTTGCTGGATTTGGCCGCCCTAAGTGCAGACGAGTAATGACAGAATCGTTGAGTCCCTTACTGCCGGAAATTAGTATCGCCCTGGTGCTGGAACAACTAAGGCGTTTATGTCAGCAAAATTGTCAAAGCCATTGGTATTGCTTACCTGGTGCGCCTTGGGAGATTGCTGATTGGCAAACTTATCCATTGGGTAAAGTTAACGAGAAGGGTTATTTAATTTGGGAAAAAGGCGAAAAAAACCAATGGTTTGCCCAAACTTTTACCGTGCCTAAAGCTTTGGCGGACTATCCTTTAGATGGTTTGACATTGCGGTTAGCTTTAACTTGGTGGGCCAAGGATGCTCAAATTTTTGTTAATGGCGAGTTAGTTCAAGTTGGGGATTTATTTGATTCTAAAGCTAGAGTTTTGTTAACTGATAACTCCCAAATTGGCCAAACATTTACTGTAGCTTTAAAGTTAACTAGTCCCGGCCATGACATTGGTGGATTGATGCAGTCCCAATTAATTTTTGAGCGGGAATATCCTGACCTAGATCCGGGTTTTATTGCTGACGAAATTGAAGTTCTAAGCTTATATTTAGCTCAATTTGAATCAGAAAGACTAGCTCAATTAAGTAACACTTTAGAAGCAATTACTTGGAATGAAAATTCAGATCAAGAACAATTTAATCAATCATTACTGCAACTTCGCCAGCGGTTACTACCGTTAACTGAAGGACTAAAACAACAACAAATAAATTTACTAGGGCATGCCCATCTAGATATGGCTTGGTTATGGCCGTTGGAGGAGACTTGGGAAGTAGGAGAAAGAACTTTTCAATCAGTCATTAATTTACAAACAGAGTTTGCTGATTTAGTGTTTGGCCACACCAGTCCGGTTTTATACCAATGGATTGAAGAGCATCGACCGGCATTATTTGAGCAAATTCAAGTAGCAATTAAAAAGGGAAACTGGGAACTTTTAGGAGGCATGTGGGTTGAACCAGAAGTAAATATTATTAGCGGTGAATCCTTAGCCCGTCAATTTCTTTATGGCCAGAGGTATTTTGAAGCAAAGTTTGGTCAAATTAGCAAAGTTGCTTGGCTTCCCGATAGTTTTGGTTTTTGTGGTCAGTTGCCCCAAATTTTTCATCAAAGTGGGATCGATTATTTTGTTACCGGGAAACTCCACTGGAACGATACTAATTCCTTTCCCCATGGGGCTTTCCACTGGCGATCGCCGGATGGGACAGAAATTTTCACAGTAATGTCTCCCCCTAACCTAGCTGGAGTAATGGATAATCAACCCTTACCTATGGCTAATTATGCTAATCGTTGGCAAGAGCAAACCAGACTTAAGGAATGTCTTTGGTTGCCGGGGGTAGGAGACCATGGCGGTGGCCCCAGTCGGGATATGTGGCAGATGAAGGAACGGTGGCAAAATTCGGAATTTTTCCCAACTATTAACACAGCCAAGGCTGAACATTTTTTAGCTGGCATTAAACAGAAGTTACAATCAGATCAGTCTTTTCCTATTTGGGAAAGGGAATTATATTTGGAATTGCATCGGGGCTGTTTTACTGTTCATGCTGACCAAAAACTTTATAATCGCCAGTGTGAACATTTACTCTACGAAGCAGAACTTTGGAGTAGTTTTGCTAATTGGTTAGGCGGCTATAGCTATCCCAAAGAAGAACTAGAACTAGCTTGGAAAAAAGTTTTACTAAACCAGTTCCACGATATTTTGCCAGGGACTTCTATTCCTGAGGTTTTTGTTACTGCTAATCAAGCTTGGCAAGAAGTTTACCAAACTACTAATAAAATCATTAATCAAGCACTAAAACATCTCAGTGATCAGATTAATTATCCTAGTTATCACCATGATTTAACCGAACGAGAGACACCACTATTAGTTTTTAATCCTCTCCATTGGTCACAAAGTCAGCTTGTGGAAATTCCCATTCAAGAAGGCAAGCATTATCAAGTTTATGATGGTCAAACAAAAACGTTGGTTAATAGTCAAATTACAGCGGAAGGTAGTCTAATATTTTTAGTTGACTCGCCACCTTTGACTTGTAAGTACTATTGGTTAAAAACAAAAGAGCCTTTATCCAACAGTCAGCAACTTGAATCTTTCAGTCAAGACCCTATTTTGAATAATGGTTTACTCAAAGTTGAAATTAGTTTGGATAATGGGGAAATAGCCAGCATTTATGACTTAGCTAACCAACGCCAAGTTTTGGATGGCCATGGCAATCAGCTACAATTTTTCCGCGACCAAGGGCAATATTGGGATGCCTGGAATATTGATCCCAATTACGAGCAATATCCTTTGTCTTCTGCAAAATTGATCAATTACCAATGGCTGGAACAAGGTCCCCTGCATTGGCGCTTAAGGGTGGTCAAAAAATTTCAGCAATCGGTTTTTACCCAGGACTATTGCTTAACCAAAGATTCTCCATTACTAGAAATTAAAACTGAAGTGGATTGGCAAGAAACCCACGTGATGGTGAAAGCAGCTTTTCCGATCGCTTTGCAAAGTGAATTTTTTACTACGGAAGCTCCTTGTGCTGTGGTCGATCGCCCAACTAATCCCCAAACTGAGATAGAAAAAGCCCAATGGGAAGTACCCCACCAACATTGGTTTTCCTTAACTGATCAAACGGAAAATTATGGGGTTAGTTTGCTTAATAATTGTAAATATGGTTGTGATGTGAAAGATAATTTAATGCGCTTAACTCTTCTGCGTAGTAGTGTGTGGCCAGATCCAAGCGCTGACCGAGGTAAACATAAATTTAGTTATTACTTTTATCCCCATCAAGGAAATTGGCGATCAGCAAAAACGGTAGCCGTGGGTTGTGGTATCCATCGTCCTTTGCGGACCTATTTTCCTGAAAATTTCAACCCCTTATCAAGTCAAAAATTATTATCCCCGGGAGAATCTTGGTTAAATCTTGGTAGCGATAATCTTTGTTTAATGGCTCTGAAGCAAAGGGAAGATTATCCTGATCAATGGGTATTGCGATGTTACGAAATGTCAGGAGAATCAGCCCAATTAGAAGTAACCACAGCTTTTGACCATAGAGTTAAAACAAGGCTAAATTTGTTGGAGGAAGCCCAACCAGAGGAAAATAATAACCATGTTAATCCCTGGCAAATTGTTAGCGTCTGCTTAGCCCATGACTAAAACTTTTCCCCTTTCCGGTCAAAGTGTGGCCATTAACTTACAAAGAAAAATTTTCCAAAGGCCACTAGCTTCCTTGAGCCTAATCACCCTGATCATAATTGTTTTGTCGGTGGTTTTTGGTCCAATCTTTTATCGAGTTCCCATTGACCAAATTGATTTTAGCCAAACAGCGGTGCCCCCTAGTTGGCAAAATCCCCTAGGAACTAATGATTTAGGACAGGATCAATTGGCTCGGTTACTTATTGGTGGCCGGATTTCTCTAGCAGTGGGCCTCAGTGCCATGGCCGTGTCCCTCACCTTAGGCACCTTAATCGGGGCGATCGCCGGTTATTTTGGGGGGTGGTGGGACGTGATTTTAATGCGGATTACGGACTTATTCTTAGCCCTGCCCCAATTACCTTTAGTGCTACTGGTGGTCTATTTATTTCGGGAGCCGGTCACCAGGGCGACTTCCCCCGAAAAAGGTATTTTCATCTTGGTGGTTTTACTGATTGGTTTGCTCAATTGGATGAGTGTGGCTCGGTTGGTACGGGGCAATATTTTGCGCCTACGGGAAATGGAATTTGTCAAAGCGGCGATCGCCATGGGGGCAGGTTCTAACCATATTATTTGGCGACATTTGTTACCCAATGTGTTGAATTTAATCATTGTGGCCGCTAGTTTGGCCGTGGGCAATGCCATTATTACCGAATCAACTTTGAGCTTTTTAGGCTTAGGATTTCCCCCCGATGTGCCCACCTGGGGCCAGATGCTTTACACTGCCAAGGATTACTTGGAAACGGCACCATTGATGGCAGTTTTTCCGGGCTTAGCTATTTTTATTACCGTTTTAAGTGTTAATTATTTGGGGGACGGCATTGGCATAAAAAATAGTTAATGATGCAACCCTATTGATCAATCTTAGTTAAGCTCAAAATAAATTTCATGATTCGTCCAGTTCCCGATGCTAGTAATCAGTTTTATTTAGACCATATTAATTTGCTACGTCAAAGTTATGAGCGCTTAACTGGTAAAACCTTTGGGCCCAGCGGATTAACCGGGGTGGCCCTAGCCCAGGCCGTCTATGAAGCTCCCTACGTAGTAGTTTCCCATGGCATAGAGCCTGACCCAATTTTTAATTATGCTAATCTTACTGCCCAAAAATTATTTGAATTTCCCTGGGTAGAATTTTGTCAATTGCCATCCCGTCAATCTGCGGAAGTTCCTAACCAAATGGAACGACAAAAATTATTAGATATAGTTAGTCGTCAGGGCTTTATTGAAAATTACCAAGGTATTCGCATTGCCAAGGGTGGTCGTCGATTTTGGATTAAAAATGTTACCGTTTGGAATCTCTACGATGGCGAAGGGATTTATCGGGGTCAGGGGGCAATTTATAGTGATTGGGAGAATATTATTGAAAAGCTTTAAAATTTAAAATAGCCCAGACAATTTGCCAAAATATTGGCAATTTTACTCCAGGATTTTCAACTTAAATTAACAATTTTTATACACTTTTAACTATCTGCAACCCAAACTATCCCTGGTAGTTACCCCTGTCACTGGATTAACTCCCTCCGCCCGTTCACACATCAGCTTGACTTGGTAAGCATCAATCACCGCATCGCTGAAGTCGGCCCCGGTGATATCGGTGTCGTAAAAACGCGTGCGGGTGGCGATCGCCTCGGTGAAAATAGTGTCCCGCAGGTCGGCAAAATCCAGGGTAACCCGGTCTACGAGGGAACCACTTAGATTCGCTCCCCGTAAATTGGCATGGAGAAAAATTGCATCGGTGAGGATGGAAAAGCTGAGATCACTGCCCTCAAAATTGCTTTCCCGTAAATCCGCCGCCGCAAATACCGCCTTATTCAAATCCTGGTGGGAAAAATCTGATCGGGCCAGATCTCCGTAGGTATAGTTCACCGTATTGGCTTGGGCCAAGGCCGATGGCGCCCAGAGCAACACCAAGGCGATCGCCAGGATGAGTATTTGTAACCATCGCCGCCAGCCAAAAACGAGGAAAGAAGACATAGGAGCAAGTCTAGGCAAATTTTGCAATATTTTTCCCCAGCCTAGCAAAACAATTGGGTGGAGCAAAGGCGATTTAATTTGATTAAATTTGAATTTAAAGGGCAATTTCTGATCCCAAGATTCTTAGAGCATGTTTCAAAAGCCCCCCTGACCCCCCAAATTTTGGGGGGAAACTGAGTGAAACTCCCCTAGTATTGCCGGAGCTTTAGTGGGTCGATTTAGGGGGATAAATACCTAGCCTTGCACTTTTCAAACACTTTCTTAGCCGTAGCCATGTTCCGCCAAAAAGGCTAGATCGATGTCCTTTGTTTGACCCATGGCCCGACCCCGGGACAAAAATCGGGCCGCATATTTACCCAAAATATCCCCCTCTAAATTAACCCAATCCCCCGGCTGCAATAACTGCAAATTAGTTTCGCTGTAGGTATGGGGAATCACGGCCACGTTAAACCAGTCTTCGCCGCAATCAGCCACGGTTAAACTGATGCCATTGACAGCAATACTACCCTTGGGCACCAGATAGGGAGCTAAATATTCCTGCCATTGCCTCTCTAAACTGCCCACTGAGCCAAAGCTGAGCAACCAAGCATTATCGGTTTGTTCATTGCTCAATAGTTGCCCTACCCCGTCCACGTGGCCGGAAACAAAATGTCCCCCCACTTTTCCCCCCACCCGGAGGGAAGTTTCAATGTTGACCGCTGTGCGTCGTTCCTTGGCCCGTCCTAAGGTAGTGCGTTGTAAGGTTTCTGGGGAAACGTCGGCCAAAAATCCCTGGTGGGCGATCGCCTCTACAGTGAGGCAAACTCCATCTACAGCAATGCTGTCCCCTAGGGCCATATCCCCCAAAACCCGTTGGGCATCGGTGGGGCTAAGGGAAATTTCCAGGCGATCGGCCCGCTGAGCAGAAAGATAACCGAGGGATTGGATAATGCCAGTGAACACAATGGGACAAACCTTAGAAGATTAATTACAATTGTGCCAGTTGGGGGCCAATGCCATGGCTGGAGGGAGAGTTGCAGCTCGGGTTGGTCAAGGTTAGGGAACCGAGTCTAGAGTTCCCTTGGCATTATCTGGTCTCAATTAAGCATACCTTTGCCTTCGGTCAACCCCGGAAAACGGTCAATACCTTTACAATGGGTACTGTTCTTGTCCGTCGAAGAGATGATATGACTGATAATCCGGAAAAAGACGCATTTCTGTATCCCAAAAGTAAATATTATGGGGATTTCAAACCGGAGAAGCTGGTTTTCAACGCAAATTTGCAAGAATTTGCCCAAAAGGTGAGCGTTATTTGCAACCTAGAGACAGCGGGTAAAATCGAGACGATGGAAGCTTACGAGCGCATTAAGCAACTTTGGAAGAGTCTTAAGGAAAGCAAAAAGGAATTGGGCATTGGGGGAGACCCGTTTAAACCCACTGATCCCCCCAGCAGTTAATTTTCCCTGTTACGGGCTAGTGTTCCTGACCCGGAAGAATTTGCTTTGCCCCTGTGTTTGATTTGCCGTGTTTAATTTTTTGACCGTTCTCCCCTCTCCTCCCAAGGTATTGCTTAATTTTTGGGTCCTGACCAGTTTGCTGATTGCCGTTTGGATTGCGGTGCCGGTGATTTTTGTTTTTCTAGGCATTTTTTCCTGGCAGGGGGAAATTTTCAGTCACCTCTGGGCAACGGTGCTGGGGGAATATATCCGTAACTCTTTGGCCCTGATGCTGGGGGTGGGAGCCGGAGTTTTCGTGTTAGGGGTGGGCACCGCTTGGCTTGTGACCATGTGTCGATTTCCGGGTTGCCGCTGGCTAGAATGGGCTTTGTTGTTGCCCCTGTCCGCCCCGGCCTATTTGTTGGCCTACGGTTATAGCAATCTTTTGGACTTTTACGGCCCCGTACAGACCCTACTACGCTCCATCTTCGGTTGGCAATCCGCCCCTGAGTATTGGTTTCCCCAGATCCGTTCCCTTTGGGGGGCGATCGCCATTTTGGCGTTGGTGTCCTATCCCTACGTTTACCTGTTGGCCCGCATTGCTTTTTTAGAACAGGGAGTTTGCACCTTAGAAGCTAGTCGTTCCCTGGGTTGTAATCCTTGGCAAAGTTTCAGTCGGGTGGCTTTACCCCTGGCTCGACCGGCGATCGCCGCTGGCTTGGCGTTGGTGATGATGGAGACTCTGAACGATTTTGGCACAGTGCAATATTTTGGCGTTAATACCTTCACCACAGGTATTTATTCCACCTGGTTCGGCTTTGGGGAAAGGCAAGGGGCCACCCAACTGGCCGCCTTTTTAATGATTTTTGTCTTCTTGTTAGTAGTGCTGGAACGCTGGTCCCGCCGGCAAGCCAAGTTTTATCAATCCAGCAGTCCCCACCAAAATCTCCCCCGTTATCAACTCCGGGGCCTAAGGGCGATCGGGGCATTAGCTTTTTGTCTTTTTCCTTTCCTACTGGGCTTTTTAATTCCCGCCAGTTATCTTTTATATCTCACCGTTTCCTATGCCCAGGAGGTCCGTAACAATAACTTCTTTCAACTGGCTTCCCACAGTTTAATTCTCTCCTTCCTCACCGCGGCGATTGCCTTAGTAATTGGCTTAATCCTGGTTTATGGCCAAAGGTTGAGCCGTCAACCCCTCACTTCCTTTGCCGTCAAAGTTGCTTCCATGGGCTATGCCATCCCTGGTTCTGTCATTGCGGTGGGGGTGCTGATTCCAGCGGGCAACTTTGACAATTGGCTGGCTGATTGGTGGGAAAACATGTGGGGCGTAAAAATTGGTCTTCTGCTGAGTGGTACCATTGCCATCCTGGTCTACGCCTATCTGGTCAGGTTTTTGGCTGTGGCCCTGGGTTCCTTGGAAGGCAGTTTGGGCAAAATTAAACCCACTTTGGACGATGCAGCCCGTAGCTTGGGCAAAAGCCCCAGCCAAATTCTCTGGCAAGTACACACTCCCCTCATGACTGGCGGTCTGCTCACCGCTGTGATGTTAGTATTCGTGGATGTCATGAAGGAATTGCCCGCTACCTTGGTAATTCGCCCCTTTAACTTTGACACCCTCGCCATCCGAGTTTACCAATATGCCTCCGATGAAAGACTGATTGAAGCCGCTGCCCCAGCCCTGACCATTATTCTGGCGGGGATGTTGCCGGTAATTTTCCTGAGCGTGCAAATTGCCCGTTCTCGCCCCAGCGAAGGATAAATTTGCTGGATAATCCGTTCAAAATCCGTTTGATTTCGACCTTTTGCCCATGAAATTGTTATTTGTTTGTTTAGGTAACATTTGTCGATCGCCAGCGGCGGAAAATATCATGAACGCCCAGATTGACCAAGCAGGCTTGGGGGCAAAAATTGTTTGCGACTCTGCCGGTACTTCCAGCTACCATGTGGGAGATTCCCCGGATCGCCGCATGACAGAAAGCTTGAAAAAACGGGGTTATCGGGTACAGGGAAGAGCTAGACAGTTTTTTCCCGAAGATTTTGCAGAATTTGACCTAATTTTAGCCATGGACGGGGATAATTACCGCAATATTCTAGCCCAGGATCCAGCAGGGCAATATCACCATAAGGTAAAAATGATCTGCGATTACACCGAAAAATTTGGCGATCGGGAAGTTCCCGACCCCTATTATGGCGGGCAGGCTGGTTTTGAGCATGTGATTGATTTGCTAGAAGATGCCTGCGGTAATTTGCTCACTAGCTTGGGCAAAGAATTGGTTAATTAGCAAGCGGTTGTTGAACCAAAGGGTTATTTTTACCTGTGTTTAACAGTTGGAGGGATATGGGTGAGGCCCATTGTGGTGTTGCCAGCCCTGCTGGTATGGCTCCTGTGGGGGGTAAAATTAGCAAGCTTTTCCCAATTTTCCCTTAATGGCATGAGTTCTCCCTCTTCCATACATCGTGAAGTCATCGGCATTGACATTGGTGGTTCTTCCATTAAGTTTGGCCGGTTCCTGAGCAATGGAGATTGCACCGAGTCCTTAGTTTTGCCCACCCCCCAACCGGCTTTACCCAAGGCAGTTTATGCTCAGTTGGCCCATGGTATTGACCTGTTGAAAAATTCAGCTTGTGTGGCGATCGGTGTTGGTATGCCGGGCCCAGCGGATGCAGCAGGGCGGGTGGCCCAGTTGGCGATTAATTTACCCCAGTGGCATGATATTCCCTTGGCGGATTGGTTGGAAGACTATGGACAGTTGCCGACGGTATTGGAGAATGATGCCAATTGTGCTGGCTTGGGGGAAGCTTGGCTCGGAGCGGGAAGGGATTATCGTAATTTTATTTTGCTTACCCTGGGCACAGGGGTGGGGGGAGCAGTGTTTTTAAATGGCAAATTGTTTACGGGGCCCCAAGGAGCTGGGGGGGAATTGGGACTAATTTCCATTGAAACGGAAGGCTATCCTTGCAACAGCGGCAATCGGGGTTCTTTGGAGCAACATGCTTCTGCCCAAACCCTACGGCGGGAAATGAACTTGACAGGCCTGGAATTGGCCCAATTGGCCGCCAAGGGGGATGCGGAGGCGATTGCCTATTGGGAAAAGTTTGGCCAGCGTTTGGGCATGGGCATTGCGAACTTAATCTACGTACTGACCCCAGAGGCGGTAATTATTGGAGGGGGTCTGAGCGCCAGTTCCAGTTACTTTTTTCCCTCCATGACATCGGAAATCGAGGAAAGGGTACTACTGCCTTCCCGTCGGGGATTAAAAATTTTGGTGGCCCAATTAGGTAACCGAGCAGGCATGATTGGTGCGGCCCGCCTAGCCTGGCAAAAGTTGGTTTATCGCACTGACGGACCTTGAACTACTTGAACTATACGAGGAACTAACGACCGCGAATTTTCGACCTCTGCTTACGAATTGCCAGCCAAGTGAAACTCCTCAAGCCAAAGACATAGGCCGTTAAGCCCACCCCAGCCCCTGCCACCAACGATCCCACAAATAGGGCGATCGCCGCATCGCCACCATACTTTAGTAACTCGGCTGACTGCCAATCTAATTCGCTGAAGGGGATGCCTTCCCGTTGCAACAGCAATAGCCCCAGACGATAGTTAAACCAGTAAATTGGTACGTAGGTAAGGGGGTTGCTAATCCAAGTGGCCCCCGCCGCCACAATCTTATTGCCTCGTAGGGGAATGGCCAGCACCAAGGCGATCGCCGTTTGCAGACCGAAAAAGGGAAACATCCCAGCAAAGGAACCCACGGCCAAACCCCGGGCCAAGGCATGGGGAGTACTCTGTAGTCGTAATAGCTTGACGTATAGATAGCGGATTTGTCTTTGCCACAGGCGCCAGTGGCCGGCTTTACGGGGGGGAGTCAAGTTAACCAAGGTGCTTGAGGGGGGTAAGGAGTGGGGAAGATTATCAGTTATTTTAACTAAGATGTTGCTAAATTCCCCATTCCTAAACCGGTCCGGGGCAGAAACCCAATCTTCCATTGCCCCACTAATCGACGCCATAACGCCATTGACTAAGCTTTTCCCGCACTGATGGGTCTAATTTGTGCACCCAGCCCCGTTGCTTTTCCCCCAAGGGTTTACCCTTTGGCGATCGCCGTTGACTCTTTTTGCCGTACTGTTTAGCCTGTTGGCGAACTCGAGCTCGACTTTGATCCACCTCCTGGGCCAGAAGATGGGCCGACATCCATTCTGCACCGTAACCCACCACGGTTAATTGCTGAGCGCGATCGGAGGTGGCGACAATTACCCGACCGGGATACTCATAGGTGTGACGGCGATAATGGGCACAACGCTTTTCAATGAACGTATCGGCAGTCTGGAGCCAGGCAGTGTAGTGGATGGAAAGGTGGGGGCTGGGATGCTCTTGGCTAGCAGGGCTTTGTTGGTACTGAGCATCGAAAACCACTTGGGTTTGATAGCCTTGGTGACTGCTGTAGCTAATCAGTTCATCAATTAGGGTTTGCCGGGCCATCTCCAGCCCAAAGCGTTCACGGGTTTGTTTCAGGTGATTCCATTGGCCGATGATGTTGTAACCATCTACCAGTAGTAGTGCGTTGTAAGTGGGGGGCTTCATGGTGCAAGGAGAAGATCATAGATTGCGGATATGCAGAAAAATCAAAATAATCGACACACCAAAGCCGGGCTCTGACCCAGAAAAAGTTCCCTGGCGATCGCCTTAGCGTTGTGATCGGTCAAAAATGAACGAATCTAGATTTTAACAAAATTTACAAAAATTAAATTTTTCTCCCATAACTCAGCCAATCACATTAGCCAGGCAAAAAGCTCACCAACGGTGACTTGGAAATCTTCAGCAAAGGCTGGAACTGGTATAACTTCAGGTGCTTCATCAACGATCTGGACCTGCTTATCGGGCCGATAAACCAGTAGGGTTTGCTCCTTTGGATCTACGAGCCAGCCCATCTGGGTTCCATGCTCCAGACAGTACAAAATATTTTTAATTACTCGTACTGGACTTTGGTCAGGGGAAAGAATTTCAATAGTCCAATCAGGGGCCAAGTCAAATAGGTCCGCAATTTCTCCTGAATGATCACGGGGAATGCGGTCTTGGGTAAACACAGCAATGTCCGGCACAATGGAGCGATCGCCAAAGGTACAGCGCAGTTCCGAAAGAGCTAATGCCCGCCTTTGGGGACTGAAGACTCGATTTAAATTTGCCGATAATAAGCTTTGCAGGAGGCTATGCTTACCTTTGGGCATCGGCTTTTTTCGAATAGTACCATTAATGTATTCCTGGGCAGGTTTAGTCTCCGGCAATACCATGAATTCTGCTAAGGATAGTGTCTTTACTGGAGTAGTAACCATAGCTAGGCTTCTTCAGGAAAATGGCCAATCCATCCAACTCACCATACCAATCTAAGACCCACTGCCTTGGCCCGGTAATATACAGCAGTTGACATCATTGAGACAAACCTTGCCCCATTGCAGGGCCCAGCGCACCAACTCTACCCGGTTTTCCGTGTTGGTCTTGGTCAAAATATTACTGACATGGTTATCCACTGTTCTTTTACTGATCTCTAAACGCTCTGACACCTCTTGGTTGGTCAGGCCGATCGCCACTAGGTCTAAAATTTCCAATTCACGATCCGATAGGGACGCAGGGGGTTGATAGTTCCCGGCCAGCATGGGTGATTATCCTCAGGTATATTTACTCAGTCGGTAGACTATATTCTATGGTAATCCCCCCGTCAAGCCTAACTTTGACCGAAAATCACTGCTCCGGTAAAAACATTAACTTGCGGATAGTTTCATGTGGATGAACAGATTTAAACAGATTTAAATTGAATATTGGCAAACAAACGAATAAAAAAGAAGACCCCAGGGGCCTTCCCAGCTCGAAAGCTGTCAAAAGTCGATCAAAAGTTGGAATAATGGCGGGGCCAGTTACCAGACCTAAAGGATCTAGTAAGCTAAGCCCATACTGCGGGTGGTTTCGGCACCCAAATAAACTCGGATACTTAAAAAGTCTGTGGGACAGGCGGTCTCACAACGTTTGCAACCAACACAATCCTCGGTTCTAGGGGAGGAGGCGATCTGAGCGGCTTTACAACCATCCCAGGGCACCATTTCTAGAACATCGAGGGGGCAAGCCCGGACGCATTGGGTACAACCAATACAGGTATCGTAAATTTTTACACTATGAGACATTGACTATCGGCTCCTTAACCGAGGGTTCTCCGTAAAGTCGAAAAAAATAATATTGTCAGGATTATGGGCTAGTTTACCCCACACCTGAATTTCCTTTCGGAAAAAACGCCATAACTTCAAATTCTGTTACATCTTTAGAGTGACTTTGATCTTGTAACCAAGAAAAACCGCTTCAACAGAGCTTAAAGCAAAGGTAAAGCGAATCTAAACCATAGAAAAAAACCTGGGTGTGAACAAAAGTTAGACTGGCGGCGATCGCCACTGGCTTACCCGCAACTTAGAAAAAGTTAGGAAAAATTAATCTTTTCTGCGGGCCCGACCGGAAAAATCCCTGCTAGATTATTGTCTGTAAAGACTATCTGGGTAGTATGAACACTTTTCCCTGGCTGACCACGATCATCCTTTTGCCGATTGTGGCGGCTTTATTCATTCCCATTATCCCCGACAAGGACGGTAAAACTGTTAGATGGTATTCCCTGGCGGTGGGGCTAGTTGACTTTGCCCTGATCGTTTATGCCTTCTACAGTGGTTTTGACCTGAGCGAACCGGGATTGCAATTGGTGGAAAGCTACACTTGGCTACCCCAGATTGATCTCAAATGGTCGGTGGGGGCCGATGGCCTTTCCATGCCGTTGATCATTCTCACCGGTTTTATCACCACCTTGGCCACCATGGCCGCCTGGCCGGTGACTCTGAAGCCAAAGCTATTTTATTTCCTGATGTTGCTCATGTACGGTGGGCAAATTGCCGTGTTTGCGGTGCAGGATATTTTGCTCTTTTTCCTAGTCTGGGAATTGGAGTTGGTGCCTGTGTATCTAATTCTCTCCATCTGGGGCGGCAAAAAACGCCTCTACGCCGCAACGAAATTTATTCTCTACACTGCGGGGGGGTCTTTATTCATCCTGCTGGCAGGGCTGACTCTGGCTTTCTACGGTGACGTTAATACCTTTGATATGTCGGCGATCGCCGCTAAGGACATCCCCGTTAACCTGCAATTATTGCTATACGCTGGCTTTTTAATTGCCTACGGCGTTAAGTTGCCCATTTTTCCCCTCCATACCTGGTTACCCGATGCCCACGGGGAAGCCACTGCGCCGGCCCACATGTTGCTGGCGGGAATTCTGCTGAAAATGGGAGGCTATGCCCTACTGCGGATGAATGTGGGGATGCTGCCCGATGCCCATGCCGTATTTGCCCCGGTGTTGGTAATTCTTGGGGTGGTGAACATTATTTATGCTGCTTTCACCTCCTTTGCCCAACGAAATCTGAAGCGAAAAATTGCCTATTCTTCCATTTCCCACATGGGTTTTGTCCTGATCGGTTTAGCCTCCTTCACCGACCTGGGCATGAGTGGGGCCATGTTACAAATGATTTCCCACGGTTTGATTGGGGCCAGTCTGTTTTTTATGGTGGGAGCTACCTATGACCGGACCCATACCCTGATGCTGGATGAAATGGGGGGCATTGGCCAAAAGATGAAAAAAGGTTTTGCCATGTGGACAGCCTGTTCCCTTGCTTCCCTGGCTCTACCGGGCATGAGTGGCTTTGTGGCGGAATTAATGGTGTTTGTGGGTTTTGCCACCAGCGATGCTTATAACCTAGTTTTCCGCACCATTGTGGTTGTCCTCATGGGAGTTGGGGTAATTTTGACCCCCATTTATCTGCTCTCCATGCTCCGGGAAATGCTTTACGGTCCCGAAAACGAGGAGTTGGTAAATCACACCAATCTGGTAGACTTGGAACCTCGGGAAGTTTTCATTATTGGTTGTCTGCTCGTGCCCATCATTGGCATTGGTTTCTATCCCAAGCTCATTACCCAGATTTACGATCCCACCATTAATCAATTGGTGCAAACCGCCCGGCGATCTGTGCCGAGTTTGGTCCAACAGGCTAACCTTTCACCCTTGGAAGTCACTGCTTTACGGGCCCCCACCATTGGTTTTTAAGTCGACCAAGAAAAAGGGTAGTTAAACACAGTTAACTCACTTAATTGTTGGTATTTATCTACCCTCTTCTAGTTGAATTTGTATTCGATTGAAGTTAGTTAAGATTTTATTAAGATAACTCGCCGTAAAAATAAATACTGTTACAGTTGAAAAATAATTAACCATCAACCTATATCCAATGACTTTGGACAAGCTTGGGTCGGCCTTTTTGCTAGGTATTGCTTTGGCAAGCTTGGGCGTTCCTGCCTTTGCCCGGGGAATTTCTACCCTCAGGGCAGCAGATCCCAATACTCGTATTAATGTGAGAACTCAGCCCACTATCAAATCCAGTGCTCCTCAGTATGGACTACCCGGTGACAAAGTTGAAGTCATCAAGTGTGTTCAAGATAAGGACACCCAAAATAGTGATTTGAATTGGTGTGAAGTTAAATTTGTTAAATCGAAAGCTATCGGTTGGATACGCAGTGACTTTATTATTTTTGCTGACGGAGGCGAATAGCTTCGCAGAAGATATACCTTAAACACTTGTCATAATTCACAAAATTTTGCACTGCAAAACAACAATGAAAAAATCCTCTAGAACTGTTTCTGCACTGATTCTATCTATATCAGGGGCGATCGCCTGGTGTTTACCAAGTTTTGCAGCTATTCCCCTGTTTAATGCCACTTGCCCCGGAGAAATTGAAGTTCATGCTGATCAGGGCGGACCTATTTTTATCAACGGGAAAAAAGCTCAGTTAATTGTTAAAAAGCCTACATATTATGAGGCGAAATTGTCCCAAGGTGCTAATTCTGACGTCGTCATTTCAGTGGCTATTAATGAAGACGATACGGTAATTGTTAGCTATACGGGTAAAAGAGGTGCAAATGGTATTTGCACTGTCAAAGAAGACTAGAATCCTATAATTTATAGAAAAATTTTAATACCCGACTGTTTTTAATTTAGTACAATTAAATTTTGCCGGTCTTAGAAATATAAACTGCTAAGCTAAGCTGGAGATTATCGTGCGCCGAAAAATGTAATGAACGGTTAAGGTCGCTGCAGACTCTTATTTTTCCTGTCTATGATAGTCTTGCATTTGCACTCCTTGAATCAAGTTTATGTTAGGCTGGGCGCAGATTAGTTAAGCGTTTTCAGCCAGTTTTCCAAATTTTTTGGACCCCTTCACAACAAACCTAAACCTATGAAAAACTTCCCCGCAATGGTTGGTGGCAGCTTGATAGTTGGCTCCTTTGTTCTTTTTGGCGGAGCTATGCCCGGTATGGCCCAGGAAGTGGAATGCGAAGCCTATGAAGAAGATGGCATGGGCGTTGCGGTTTGCACTGATGATGATGGTAATACCGCCGTCAGTGTCACGGATGAAGAAGGCAATCAAGTCACCATTGTGGAAGATGAGGAAGGCAACGAATATAAGGAAATTATCGAAGTGGAACAGTAGGATTGCAGAAATTTTTGTGAAAGTAACTTGTTGCCTCTTGGTCTAAAAACCGTTGGCAACACTTTACTTTTTCCCTTAAGTTAGCCCCAGTAAAGCTCAGGCAATACCGGGGTATTTTCTTGATGTTTTCTAAAACCATTGGAAAAAGGGAACAGAGAATTGTTGCAAAGACAGTAAGTGAAAACGTTTTTTTTGTTTTGCTAACTCTCGGCTATTTGCTGTGTTATAACCCCAATCTGCCAGAAATAAACTGGTTTGCTCTAGGGCAGGCTGATTCGCAACGGTCTCCAGAGTGCTCAACATATCCTCCACAAACCAAAGGCGATCGCCGTCACATTGATGTTTGACTAGCAACTGTTCCAGGGTCTTAAATTTAGGCTGTTTAATTTCCTTGCCAATAATTTGCTCCAGGGGGAAATCTACTTTCTGATTTTGGAGCAACTGTTGCACAAAGCGCCCCTCCTTGGTAGTGACAATGTAAAGCCATTGGGGGTAGGGGGATTCTAGCCAATGATTTAACTGCCCAATTACCCCCGGATAAAAATGATGGAGTTCCAGCCAATGGGCCAAATCGTTGTGAATGTAATTATCCCGCACCTGGTCTAGGGCGGCAGCTAGTTGGGATTTGCCGATTTCTTCTTGGCGTTGTAGAGTCTGGGCAACGGTGGACCATGCTGCCTCAATAGCGGCTGGTTCTACCCCAGTAGCCAAAGCTTTGAGTAGTAGGGGCATTTCCCACCCCGTTTCAATCACCGGCCTAAGGAAGTAAAAGTTATCCCTTTGGCGATCGAGCTTCTCCCGCGGTAGATCTGGCCAAATTTGTCGACAAACTTGACAACTAGTTTGAAAATATTCCTGCAAACCGTCGCAGAGCACACCATCAAAATCCAGGACTAGCAAATGGGGAAATTTTTCCATAGATTCAAAGGGTGACATTTAAAACTGCATTATCAGTCATGTTTTTCCGGTCCTGGTATCAATCCCGATTTTTTTGATACAGTCCATTTTGCTTAGCCTTGGGAATGCCTAAGGGACTGCCAAACAGGGCCATTCAATCAAGTTCTCCTACATAAAAGTTAACAAAGCCCCTGTAGCGTTCCGAAACGTTCTACCCTAGATGCTGATTCACTTTTTTATGATGAACCTTTAAATAAGCCTTGGCCGGGCGGCTTTTTCCCTCGTTTTAAGGCGATCGCAATTTTGTTAATGGGAGATAATGAAATCCAATGAGTGTTAAGGCAAGTGGTGGCAGCTCACTAGCGCGACCCCAACTCTACCAAACCGTTCCCGTCTCCGCTATCAGCCAAGCAGAGCAACAGGATCGCTTCCTAGAAGGGTCAGAACTAAACGAGTTAACAGCGTATTTTCAGTCCGGTGCCCTGCGTCTAGAGATTGCAGAGACCCTAACCCAAAATGCCGACTTGATCGTCTCTAGGGCCGCCAATCGAATTTTCACCGGCGGTTCCCCCCTCTCCTACCTGGAAAAGCCCGTTGAGCGTCAACCTGCTTTGGTGGGTGCTTCCAGCGATAGTCGCAATGGCAGTGTTACCTATGCTGAAAGCAACGGAAGCGGTGGTCTCTTTGGGGGACTCCGTTCTGTTTTTAGCAGTACTGGCCCCATTCCCCCTGGTTTCCGTCCCATTAACATTGCCCGGTACGGTCCCAGCAATATGCAAAAATCCCTCCGGGACATGTCCTGGTTTTTGCGCTACACCACCTATGCCATTGTGGCCGGGGACCCCAACATCATTGTGGTCAATACCAGGGGTTTGAAGGAAGTCATTGAAAATGCCTGTTCCATCGATGCCACCATTGTCGCCATCCAGGAAATGCGGGCTGCTTCCGCTGACTATTTCCGGGCCAATGCCCAGGCTAAAGAGATTGTCCTGCAATACTTCGACATTCTCCTGAGCGAGTTTAAAGCACCTACCCCGGCCAACAAGGTACGCCAAGGGCCCTCCAATGACATTCAGGGTTTGGAACTGCCCCAGAGCTACTTCAATGCCTCCGCTAAACGGCAGAAATATGCCATGAAGCCCGGCTTATCAGCCCTGGAAAAAAATGCGGTCATCAAAGCGGCCTACCGGCAAATTTTTGAGCGCGACATTACCAAAGCCTACAGCCAATCCATTTCTTATCTGGAATCCCAGGTACGCAATGGCGACATTTCCATGAAGGAATTTGTCCGTCGTTTGGCTAAATCTCCCCTCTACCGCAAGCAATTCTTTGAACCCTTCATCAACAGCAGGGCTCTAGAATTAGCTTTCCGCCATATCCTTGGTCGGGGACCCAGCTCCCGGGAAGAAGTGCAAAAATACTTTTCCATCGTTTCTAGTGGTGGCCTTCCCGCCCTGGTGGATGCGTTGGTCGATTCCCAGGAATACGCCGATTACTTTGGGGAAGAAACAGTGCCCTATCTGCGGGGTCTAGGGGTAGAAGCCCAGGAATGCCGCAACTGGGGGATGCAACAAGATCTCTTTAGCTACAGCGCTCCTTTCCGCAAAGTTCCCCAGTTCATCACCACCTTTGCCCAGTACGATCGCCCGTTACCGGATCAACACGTCTATGGTTCCGGCAACGATCCCCTGGAAATTCAATTTGGGGCCATTTTCCCGAAAGAAACCCGCAATCCTAGCAAACGACCTGCTCCCTTTAACAAAGACACCAAACGGATTCTCATCCACCGAGGCCCGGCGGTTAATAACCAAGTAGGCAATCCCAGCGCAGTGGGCGAATTTCCCGGTAGCCTGGGGGCAAAAGTGTTCCGTCTCAATGGCGGTTTACCCGGTGCCAAAGTGGGCAAAAATACCGGCACCAGCGTCAAATTTGGTGAAAGCTCCACCCAGGCTTTGATTCGGGCTGCCTACCGTCAAGTGTTTGGTCGGGATCTGTACGAAGGGCAACGGCTCTCCGTGGCGGAAATTCAACTGGAAAATGGCGACATTAGCGTGCGGGAATTTATCAAGCGTCTAGCTAAATCGGAACTGTTCCTCAAGCTTTACTGGGCTCCCCACTATGTCTGTAAGGCGATCGAATATATGCACCGTCGCCTGCTGGGTCGTCCCACCTACGGCCGCCAGGAAATGAATCAATATTTCGACATTGCTTCTAAACAGGGTTTCTATGCTGTGGTGGAAGCGATGATTGATAGCAAAGAATACAGCGATGCCTTTGGGGAAGACACCGTTCCCTACGAGCGTTACCTCACCCCCGGTGGTCTACAAATGCGTTCCGCCCGGGTTGGTTCCCTGCGGGAAGACATTGGTCAACGGGTGGATAAGGAAGTTACTCCCCGCTTTGTGGAATTGGGCCAGGTTTCGGCCATCCGCACTGAGCCGGAAATTGCCTACCGCAGCAACCAAGGGGTTACCCGTCAACGGCAACAAACCAAAGTCTTTAAGCTGGTGTCCACCTACGATAAGGTTGCGGTTAAAAATGCCATCCGGGCCGCCTACCGTCAGGTGTTTGAGCGGGATTTGGAACCTTACATCATCAATTCCGAGTTCACTGCCCTGGAAAGTAAGCTCAGCAACAATGAAATTAATGTTAAGGAATTCATTGAAGGTTTAGGCACTTCCGAGCTCTATATGAAGGAGTTCTATGCCCCCTATCCCAACACCAAAGTGATTGAAATGGGTACCAAGCACTTCCTCGGTCGGGCTCCCCTCAATCAAAAGGAAATCCAGCAGTATAACCAAATTTTGGCCAGCCAAGGGCTAAAGGCCTTCATCGGGGCTATGGTCAACGGCATGGAATATCTGCAAACCTTTGGTGAAGATACGGTGCCCTACCGTCGTTTCCCCACCCTACCGGCGGCTAACTTCCCCAATACGGAACGGCTTTATAACAAGCTCACCAAACAGGATAAGGAGTTAGTGGTTCCCAGCTTTACCCCAGTAGTAAAAGTGGGTGGTTAGGTTGCGGTTGTTTAAAGCTTAGCTATTCCTGATTGGTTGATTGATTGTTCTGAACCTAGCTAGTATTCAACACTGGCTAGGTTTTTTATTGTGGAGAAGACAATAATTCCTATATTTGGTAGGTTTTTGACTCCAGCCGAAGATGGGAGAAGTGGACAAAACCTGACAAAAATTCTCAGAAGTTAATTTTTAGGGCAATGCCATTGGCTATGCTGAGAGGAGCGGTCATGCTTATCGATCGCCGGTTTGATTTTCCCCATTGCCTTATTTTCTATGGCCCACCCGTTGTATGTCGCTTTTGTTTGGCATCAACACCAGCCTTGCTATCAGTCCTATGGCATGGTGGGCAATGGCCATGGATATTATCAATTACCCTGGGTGCGGTTACATGGCACTAGGGATTACGGAGGGTTGATTAAGTTATGGGCCCGTTACCCTTCCCTGCATCAGACAGTTAGCTTCACTCCTTGTTTGCTAGCCCAATTGGAGGATTATGCCCAGGGTTTGGCCATCGATCGCCATTTAGCCCTCGCCCTGAGCCCAGTGGAAAAGTTAAGCCTAGAGCAAAAGGTGGAAATTCTGACCACTTTTTTTGAGGCTAATCCCCGCACACAAATTTTTCCCCAGCATCGGTATCAACAGTTATACGAGCAACGTCAAAGGCAAGGGATAGACTGGTGTATATCCCATTGGCAACCCCAGGATTTTAGTGATCTGTTGGCCTGGCATAATCTGATTTGGTTTGATGCCCTCACCATCGCAGAAGATCGAGATGTGCGGGATTGGTATTTTCGGCAAAAATCCTTTACCCTCGGCGATCGCCAAAGAATTATTAGTAAGCAACGGCAAATTATCCAGGGAATTATTCCCCTCCATCGCCAGCTACAAGAATCTGGGCAACTGGAAATTATCACTAGTCCCTACGGCCACCCAATTTTGCCCCTTTTAGCGGATACCAACATTGCCCGCACTATACAAGCGGCCCTCGCCCTACCGGACCCCCGTTTTTGTTGGTCGGAGGACGGAATCAGGCAATTGCAACAGGGTAAGCAATACTATCGGAGCACCTTTGGCCGGGAATCCCGGGGTTTATGGCCGCCCGGACTGGCGGTTAGTCCTGCCATGTTGCAAACAGTGGCCCAACTCCGTTTTGAATGGTTATGTGCCGATGAATTCGTCCTGGCCCAGAGTTTGAGTACTAGTGCTGAACGGTCTGTGTGGTTGAACTCGGTCTATCGAGTGCCCACGGAGGACGGGGAGTTGGCCATGGTGTTTCGGGACCAACAACTGTCGGATTTGATTAGTTTCCAATACGGCCGTTACTCTCCATCCCAGGCGGCCCAGGATTTAATCGAGCGACTTTTGGCCCGCAGACAACCCCAAGAAACTTCCCAACCTAGATTAGTGACCATTGCCCTGGAAGGAGACGTTACCTGGAACAGTTATGAAGATAATGGCTTTACCTTTTTGCAACAGTTTTATCAACAGTGTGAAAATTTGAGCCGCCAAGGTCTGCTGCAGTTGGTGACGGTGTCTGAATTCGTTGATCAGTTTCCTCCCACTAGAGTGATAGCTGGGTACAATGGCATCCCTAGTCCCTTAGTAGGCTCCTGGAATCGGGGCAATTTCAGTAAATGGATCGGTCAACCCAGCCAAAACCAGGCTTGGGATTACTTAATTGACGCCAGGCAAGCCTTAGCAAGTCATCCTGAAGCCACAGAGGAAAATAATCCTGAAGCTTGGCAGGCTCTCTACGGGGCAGAAAGCTCCGATTGGTTTGAGGCTTTTGGCCAAGGTCATTCTCCCCAAACCCTCAATTCTGAAGCCCTATTCCGGCAACATTTGATCCGGCTCTACCATGCCCTTAACGAAACTCCGCCCGGTTATTTGCACCATCCCTTAATTGATCAAAATGGCGATCGCCCGTTGGGCGGTTATCTCTATCCCCACTGGGATAATTTAACTAATTTAATTCCTTGGCAGGTGGCTAATGGTCTGGCGGTGCAAGAGGGCAAGGAATTCGTGCAAAAAATTTACTATGGTCACGATCGCCAACGGTTGATCCTGCGGTTTGATTTCCATCGCTTTTTGCCGGAATTGATCCCAGATGAACTCCATTTAGCTTGGTACTATCCCTATCTGCCCCATGGCCATGCCCCCCTGGCGATCGCCTCTTTGCCAGACCAAGGGCCGCTAAATTACTATTTCCATCATCACTGCCGCATTAATCTGCATCATCTCCAAAGTCATCACGACATTGCAGTGGGCCTTAACCGTTGGCAACCCCATCCCCAACGGCCTAAATTAGTTCATCAAGGACAAACCCTGGTGGTGGTAATTCCCATGACTGCTTTGCCCGAAACTAGGCCGGAGAGCCTACATCTACTGTTGTTGCTGGCCCAGCAAGGGGAATTTGAAGCTAATTTATCCGGGGACAATTTAGTGCAATGGCCTTTGCATTAGCCGACCTTTGTTGATTACCTGATTACCATCACTTCTAAACCACCGTATTCCTTTTCCTGGCTTCCTTATAGGAAGTGCCAATGCTCCTCAGCCCCGTCCTGACCAATTGTTGTTCCAACAGGGCAAAAAAACGACGGCGATCGCCGCCCCGCACCACGGCCTGATTATGGGCTTCCGCTAGGGCCACGGGATAACCAAAACCCTTTTCTATCTGACTAAGGACAATGGCTAAGGATTGATCGAGCAACTCCGAATCCTCCGCTAGCCAAACGGGAAATTCCACCCTTGCTACCTCCGAACTGCCTTGGACATAGCAAAAACAAACCCGTTGTTCTGGGGCATAGGCTTCCAAAATGCGGGCATTACTGCGCCAAATCGGCCCCCGTTGTCCAGGGGATAGAAACTCCTTCCACAGATTGCTATCCCGCAGCGGGTCAAAAATTTGACAGGGGGTTTTCCGTTCCTCCGCCTGACAACCTTCGCAATGGCTGACACAATTGGGGCTTTCGTGGGGACAAGCCTGGAGCCGCAAAAGATTAATCGATTCCACACTCCTGGGGGCACTGATGTAACTGATCAGGGGAATGCGGGCCTGACGTAACGTTTCCCACGCGGCCAAAATTGGCTCCAGAATTTGGTTCCGTGCTTCCTGGGGTAAATTTTCCAAAAACCAATAAATTAGCGAACCATCCACCATGGCCAGGTTGGGGTCGCTGTGGGGCCCTGGGGGGCTCACCCAACGGCAGGCTAGTGCTGATAACCGTTCCGCTTCCAATACAGTGCGGCGATGGCCCAACCATTCCTCGGTGCGAATACCCCAACGGCGGGAAGCGTATAGATCCTCGGGACGGTAATAAACCTCCGGCACACTGTCCAATAGGGGATGTAAATTTTGCCCATAGTGGAGCATCACCCGGCCAATGTTGAGCAGGTAACAATAGGCAATTTCGTGGTGAGAGGGGGCAATTTGGGAACCATCCGTGGCAAACACACTATGGTTAACCGGGGCCTCCCCAATGTTTACCCTTGTATCCAATGGCTCCAGAGGTTTGGCCACCGCAAAAAAGAGGCGATCGCCCCATTCTGTCAGGGTGTTGAGCAAATAGGATTGACGCTGTTGAGCTTGGAAAAATAATTCCTTAGCCCTTTCTAGCCGTTGATGGCCAGCAGTGGCTTCCTGACGGAAATGTTGCCCCAGGGCCGGCATTTGGCCAGCTAACTTGGTGATATCAAGCATAGAGGAGGCAAAATTAGGATCTATGGAGTCTAGATTTAGTAGAAGAAAATTGCTCCCGTGGGTTGCAAGTTAATGGAGCGGTGGCCGTAAAAACGTTCCTCTATATTGACATCACCTTTGGTTACAGTGATCACTGCCACATTATCAGCCCCTACCATTTGGGTGCGGGCATCAACGGGAACAGTAAATTTAAGCAAAAAGGATTGTTCTGGAGTGCTGGGGGTGGCATTTTCGGGATAGACCATGATGTAGGCATTATCGCCAAAGTTTTCGAGCAGAACTGTTTCCCCTGGAGCTACCGAAGCCGGGGGGAATGATTCCAAGTTAGAAATGTCATAGTCCAAAGCCACATCTGTTTTATTAACCAACTTAACCTTGACCGGCTTTTTGGGGTCAAATCTACCGACGGGCTGCCAAAAGCCCGGCTGATAGGTGGTGGCAGGGGGATCCTGGGCTTCGGCTATGGTGGCGTAAAGGGCTGGAGTTAGACCAACAAAGGCCATGGTCAGTAAAGAAAGGGAAGCGGTCAGAGGACGAATATTCGGCATAGATAAATTCCTCGATGTAAGTTTGGTAAAGTTTTTCTATCAAATCACCAAAATCAGTTCCAGCACAATTATCGGGGTCAATTTTAACCCCGGTCCAGAAAATCGGCGATAATCTCCCCTGGGTCGGTTTTTGACTGGGGAAAGAAGAGAAACACGGCCTGTGCTAGTATCTAAGGCATGAATTTTCGTGAAGTTAATTATAACAGTCAGTATTTTGCGGCTGGCTAGGTGTTTAGGAGTGGCAACAGCATCATGACGAGCCATCAGCTCAACGGGCAACGGAGTTACCTTCAGCCGATCCGCATCGGGGTGATTGGGGTGGGCAATATGGGACAGCACCATACCAGAGTCCTGAGCCTGATGAAGGATGTGGAGTTTGTGGGTATTGCCGATGTCAATGTGGAACGGGGCCTAGACACCGCCAGTAAGTATCGGGTGCATTTTTTTGAAGATTATCAGGAGATGTTGCCCCATGTGGATGCGGTTTGTGTGGCGGTTCCCACTAGGCTCCATCACGATGTGGGCATGAATTGTTTGCAAAATAATGTCCATACTCTGATTGAAAAACCCATTGCCGCTAGCATTGCTGAAGCGGAATCCCTGGTTAATGCCGCCGCCGATGCCAATTGCATTCTCCAAGTGGGGCACATTGAACGCTTCAACCCGGCATTTTTAGAACTGACCAAAATTCTCAAAACGGAAGAGTTATTGGCGATCGAAGCCCATCGCATGAGTCCCTATTCCCAGCGGGCCAATGATGTCTCCGTGGTATTGGATTTGATGATCCATGACATCGACCTGTTGCTGGAATTGGTGGGTTCGGAAGTGGTTAAACTGTCCGCCAGTGGCAGTCGGGCTTCTGGGTCAGGATATTTGGATTATGTCACCGCTACGTTAGGCTTCTCCTCCGGCATTGTGGCCACCCTCACCGCCAGTAAGGTCACCCATCGTAAAATTCGTTCCATCGCCGCCCACTGCAAAAATTCCCTCACTGAAGCGGATTTTCTCAATAACGAAATTCTTATCCATCGCCAAACCACCGCTGATTGGAGCGCGGACTATGGCCAGGTATTGTATCGCCAGGATGGTCTAATCGAAAAGGTTTACACCAGTAATATTGAACCCCTCCACGCTGAATTAGAGCATTTTATCCATTGTGTTAGGGGAGGTGATCAACCCTCAGTGGGGGGAGAGCAAGCTCTGAAGGCTTTAAAGCTGGCTAGTTTAATCGAGGAAATGGCCCTGGACAGTCAGGAATGGCATGGGGGGGAAGTTGTGACAGAATGTCAAGATGCCACCCTGGCCCTCAGTGCTAGTGTTTAAATCAACTTAATTAATGCAATTATTGCGAGTTCAAACTCGATAACTTTGTGAAATATTACTGTTGAATTAATCTATGACTATTCAATACACCCCCCTGGCCGATCGCCTGTTGGCCTACCTCGCCGCTGATCGCCTAAATCTCAACGCCCAGAGTAGTTCCCTCAACACCAGTATTCTGCTCAGCAGTGACCTATTCAATCAGGAAGGGGGAATTGTAACAGCCAACTATGGCTTTGATGGTTATATGGGAATTCCCGGTATGGATGGCACCGATGCCGAATCCCAACAGATTGCCTTTGACAACAATGTGGCCTGGAATAACCTGGGGGATTTGTCCACCACCACCCAACGGGCCTACACTTCGGCTATTAGCACAGACACAGTGCAGAGTGTTTATGGCGTTAATCTGGAAAAAAACGATAACATTCCCATTGTTTTTGCGTGGCCCATTTTTCCCACCACCCTTAATCCCACAGATTTTCAGGTAATGCTTAACACGGGGGAAATTGTCACCCCGGCGGTCGCCTCTTTGATTCCCAACAGTGAATACAACGAACGGCAAACGGTAGTAATTACGGGCAATTTTGGTAATCGTTTAACCCCTGGCACGGAGGGAGCAATCTATCCCGTTTCCGTAGGCACTGTTCTCGATGGCACCCCTTTAGAAATGGTGGGACCCAACGGCCCGGTCAGTGCGGTGGGTATTACCATTGATAGTCTCAACCCCTACGTGGCCGGCAATGGTCCCAAAATTGTCGCCGCTAAGTTAGACCGCTTCAGTGACCTGGGGGAAGGGGCTCCCCTCTGGTTAGCCACCAATCAAAATAACAGTGGCGGGGGATTTATATGGAGACCAAGCCCAATTTCGTTTGCGAATTTACACCAGCGCCGGTTTTTCCCCCGATGGCATTGCCAGTTTACTACCCACAGAATTTGAACGGTATTTTCAACTCCAGGCAGAAGATATTACGGGACGGACAGTTATCCTAACCCAAACTGGTGTTGATTATGAAATTCCCGGCTTTGGTCTGGTGCAGGTTTTGGGGCTGGCGGATTTGGCCGGGGTTCAGGACAGCTATGACCTGACTTACATCGAAGATCATGACAACTATTACGACATTATCCTCAAAGGGGACGAAGCCGCAGTTCGCCAAATTAAGAGGGTTGCTTTGCCCTCCGAAGGGGATTATTCGGCGGTTTATAATCCCGGTGGCCCCGGCAATGATCCAGAGAATGGTCCCCCAGGGCCTTTTACTGTGCCCAGTAGTCCCCAGGTAATTGAGGTAACGGATACCATCGGCCAGCCCACCAAAGTCTCCTATGTGGAAGTGGATGGCCCCGTATTGCGTAATCCCTTCAGTGGTACTCCCATTGGGCAAGAGGTGGGTTTAGCGGTTAAAGATCTGGCCACAGGTCATGAAATTTATCAGTACACTGACCCAGATGGGAATGTATTTTATGCTTCCTTTGCTGCCGCTGATGACCAAGCCACGGATTTAACCACGGCGATCGCCGATCCCACGGCCATCGATTTAATTGATGCCAGGGGATTTACGGCGGGTAGTTCCGTCACCGTATCGGGTTCCTACAGTCGGGAAGCCTTTTTTGATGGATCCATGGGTTTTTATCGACTTCTGGACGATAACGGTGCAGTGCTAGATCCCTTAACAGGTGGTGTGATCAACCCAGGACAGGTAGGTTATCAAGAAGCAGCTTTGGCAGATAGCAATCGTTTGCAAGCCACTGGCTCCACCCTAACGGCAGAAGACCTAGAAACCAGAGCATTTTCCTTGAATATTTTGGGTGGCGAGTTGTATGCGCCATTTTTAACGGTTAATGACAGTCTTTCCGGCATTAATCAGACTTATTTTGCTTTTGGGTCGGCCAACCCAGATGGCATCAGCCACAGCACAAACTTGGGCCCCAACGTGATTGGTTTTGAAGATTTTCTCGGCGGAGGAGACCTAGATTTCGACGACATCATTGTCAGATTTACGCTGACTTAGCTCAGGGGCATTATCGGAGCAAGCCGGTATTCAGGTAAGATGGGGCGGTGCTTTTGTGGGTTGATCCATTAGCTTTAACCCCATTGTCTCCACTGACGGTAATAGTTTTCCCCACTGCGATTAATTGTTTTGTTTGGAGGAGGGACTGCCCCACCGTCAGCCCGCCGCCATAGTTTTGCATTTCCACTGCCATGGGCATCGAACTCCGTAGTTACGTTTACCTGGATAGTCTCCAGTCCCAACATGCAGCCTACATTGGGACGGTGGCCTCCGGCTTTTTGCCGCTACCGGGGGATTGTTCCCTCTGGGTGGAAGTTTCCCCAGGCATTGAAATTAACCGCATTACCGATATTGCTCTTAAGGCAGCGGTGGTGCGGCCGGGGGTATTATTTGTGGAACGGCTCTACGGTTTGTTGGAAATCCATGCCAGTAATCAAGGAGAGGTTCGGGCGGCAGGGCAAGCGATTTTGGCATATATCGGTGCCAAAGCCAGTGACTGCATCAAGCCCAAGGTGGTGTCTAGTCAAATTATTCGCAACATCGATGCCTATCAAACCCAGTTAATTAACCGTAATCGGCGGGGCCATATGCTGTTGGCGGGGCAAACCCTGTTTGTATTGGAAGTGCAACCGGCAGCCTATGCTTCCCTGGCGGCCAATGAGGCGGAAAAGTATGCCTCTATCAATATTTTGCAGGTTAGTTCCATCGGTAGTTTTGGTCGACTTTACCTGGGAGGGGAAGAAAGGGATATTAAGGCGGGGGCGCGGGCAGCCATTGCGGCGATCGAGAATGCCCCAGGCAAAGTGCCCACCCTGGAAGGTAAAAATGAATAATGGAGGCTCGTCACAATACATTTCACCGTAGGCTGCTTCTCTATCCCTCTCGATCACCGAAGAAACGTTAACAACCTAGGCCAGAGCATTTTCCTAGTGAGATGGAAGCGTAACCACGTACAATGGGCTTCTGGGGTTGGCGATCGCCAAAGATGTTGGCCGTCGGGGCCGTTGCCTATTTTGTCGCCCGTTAATTCTTTCACCGAAGTATTAAGTTCACTGTTCCCATGACTGAGTCTCTACCCATTGTTTATCTTTCCGTCTTATTGATTATTTTGGGGGGACTGGGCATATTTGTCTTCAGTCAGGTGTTAAAGGCCCGCCGTCTAGAAAACACCTTTAGCAAACTACAAAAGAAGCTACAAAACACCAAAGGTACCGCCCAGGAATATTATCAATTGGGTAGCATTTATTTAGACAAAAAATTATATTCCCAATCGATTAATTTATTTCAAAAAGCCCTCAAAATGGCCGAGCAAGTGGAGCCAGAAAACCAAGCTTTGATTTACAATGCCATGGGCTATGCCTGTTTCGCTCAGGAGCAATTTGATCTGGCCATTCGCCATTACAAAGATGCCTTGAAACTATACCCAGATTATGTCATTGCTTTAAATAACTTAGCCAATGTTTATGAAAAAAAACAAATGGTTAACAAGGCATTGGAAACCTACCAAGAAACTTTAGCAATAGAACCCAACAATAAAGTAGCTCAACGGCGGGCCAATTCCTTGAAAAAACGGCTTGTCGAGACTTAGAATAGACTGGGTATAACAAAAAAAAGTTAGGTCAAGGTTCCAAATTCAGCATAGGTTTTATGAGCAGAACGGTTGGGGAAGTGATGACCCCGAATCCCATCACAGTCAAACCAGATACCCCCCTACAGGATGCCATTCGTCTTTTGGCGGAGAATCGCATCAGTGGCATGCCGGTGCTGGATGACCAGGAAAAATTGGTGGGGGTCATTTCCGACACCGACTTGATGTGGCAGGAGTCTGGGGTGGATACGCCTCCCTATGTGATGTTGCTAGACAGTATTATTTACCTACAAAATCCCGCCCGCCACGAACGGGAATTGCACAAAGCCCTGGGACAAACGGTGGGGGAAGTGATGAACGATGTTCCTATTAGCATTTTGCCCACCCAAACTTTACGGGAAGCGGCCCATTTGATGAATGAGAAAAAAATTCGCCGTCTGCCAGTGTTGAATGTGGAAAGTAGGCAACTGATCGGTATTTTGACCCAAGGGGATATTATCCGCGCCATGGCCCGGGGAGAAGCCTAGGTCGCTGGGTTTCCCTTGGCTCCAAAGACGAAGGTGAGGCAAAAATCCCATCCCTCGGGTTTTCGTTCCAATTGGATACTACGAATAAACTCCCGGAAGTAAAAACGGCGTTCCGTTTCCGACAGGTCTCGCCAAAATTGCGGTAGGGAAACGGCAGGAATGATGCGTTGCAATTCGTCCGGGGGCATTTGGTCCAACTGTTGTTGTAGCTGGGCCAGGTCTTGTTTCAGTTGGTACCGGCGCAGTTGATGAGTGTGGCTGTCCAGTACGCCCCGCTGTTCCCAGGTGGGTAGTTGCTCGAGTAAACTCTGTTTTTCAACGATCGCCTGTTGTAAATGCTGATACTCGGTACCCAGGGAAGACGGGGATAACTGGGCCACAGCCAGGGGCAACTGCTGACAAATTTGCTTAATTACCTGTTCTAACAATTGTCCATAGGCGATCGCCTGGCATTGTGGTTGTTCGGGACAATGGCGGGGCCGGAGATAAAGATAGGCCTTGCTTTGATGACGGGATGTCACATGGGCCACCACCCAGGGGGTCTGGCAACGGCCACAACTCACTAAACCAGCTAAGGAACGGGGGGCACTGGCGGTGCGGCGTGGTAGAGGAGCGTTACGGCGTAAGAGGCGGTCAATTTGGGCTGCTTCAGTGCGGCTTAATAAAGGGGCATGGGTATCGGCAATGACGGTTTGATTTTGGTAGAGCAAATCCCCCCGATACACGGGATGGCTTAACCAACGTCGTCCGGTGGCCACGGCAATTTTCTTGCCATAGGTCTGTTCCAAATAGCGGACAGAGCTCCGCAGGCAACCAGAGAGGATAAATTTTTCAAAAAATGCTTTCACTACCGGAGCTGTCGCCCGGTCCACCACATAATGGCCAGAACTACGACGATAACCATAGGGCGCTTTACCAGGGGGAGGAGCCAAAGCTAAACGATTACGGGCGTGGCCTCGGCGGAGACTATCTTTGCGTTGTTCTTGCTCTAGGTTGGCCCACAGTTCTGACCATTGTTGTCTGGCGATCGCCATTTCGGCCTTGCCATGGTTCTGATAATCCTGCTCTAGGGCGATGACCGTGATGCCATAATTTTCCAATTGGGTCAAAGTTTGGCTGACTTCGGCGGTGGACTGGCCCAATTCCTTGAGATTTCTAACCAGACAATAATCAATGCTCTGATTTTGGCAATGCTCCAACAGTTGCCCCAGGGCTGACCTTTCCCCTAGATCCACATAAACTTGGTCCACCTCCACTCCCCAAATCTGAGGATCCGGTGCTGGTTCCAACAGGCGATCAGAATAAACGTAGGCAACAATACGCATAGCACCAGGTTGTAAAAACCCTATAAAAACCGGTCTAGGGCTTCCTTCAACTCCGCCAACTCCTGCTCAATATTGCCTTCCGCCGCCGCCCTGGTGATGCACTCATTCATGTGGTCATCCAAAATTAATCTAGCCACCCGGTCTAATGCCCCCCGGACTGCCGCCACCTGAATTAACACCTCTGGGCAGGGACGATTTTCCTGCACCATGGTTTTCACTCCCCGAATATGGCCTTCAATGCGGGAGAGGCGATTAACTAACTTTTGTAAGGATTCTTGGCTGTGGACATGGGGATGGGCGTGACTATGGCGGGCAGAAGGATGGGGTACGGGTTGGGAAGTCATACGTTCAATATTTGTCGATATTTGCCGATAAAACCATTGCCCAATTAGACAATTTTTCTTGATGTTAGCGGGGTGGAGAATTTTGCGTCGCTGATGGCTTATTTTCAGGAGGACACCTTTAGCCCAATAGCTTATCGTAGTCTTCGTGTGTACCAATCCAAAACCACACATAGCCGTCATCGGTTTCCACCGACAATGCTCGATAATCTAAGGTGACTCGAACAGACCATAATTCTCCCACTTTTTTGAAATGGAGTGAGGGATGGCGAGGATTTTGATTGAGTAATTGATAAGCCTTATCTGCCCGTCTCTGAATTTCTTCTGGCAGATGCCGATAACAAAACCAGAAATCAGAGTTAGTGTGGTGGTTCAAAGCACTTTTGTCCGACCAGCGTTATGGTCTGCCAATGCCTTTTCCGCCAAGGCTTTTAGCTTACCAGACTTAGAATCTCGCTCAATTTGACGATCCCATGCCTGCCAATCGTACTCGTGGAACCATACGCGGAATTTGGCGAAATCCGAGGGACTTAGCTGTTTAACTTGTGTTTCAATTTGTTCTAAGTTACTCATCAAATTTATCAATCCCCTAGCTAGGTTTGGTGTTAAAAGATTATTCTGCTCAGACGTCAACTTTAGCAAAAAAATCCAAGGCGATCGCCTCTGCTACCTTAATGCCATCAATGCCAGCGGATAAAATGCCCCCAGCGTAACCAGCCCCTTCCCCGGCGGGATAAAGACCAACGGTGTTAATGCTTTGGAAATCATCTCCCCGTTTAATGCGAATGGGAGAAGATGTTCTAGTTTCCACCCCAGTTAACACAGCATCCTCCATGGCAAAACCCCGGATTTTTTTATCAAAAGCAGGAATGGCTTCCCGCAAAGCGGCGATCGCATAATCGGGCAAACTTTCCCCTAGGTTGACTAGTTTTACCCCCGGTTTGTAGGAAGGTAGAACGGAGCCAAATTTAGTGGAAGGTTGATCGGCCAGAAAATCCCCCACCAGTTGCCCCGGTGCTTGGTAATTTTCTCCCCCTAGCTGGAAAGCTCGCTCCTCCCAAAATCTCTGCAAAGCAATGCCCGCTAACGGATGATCTGGATAATCCGCTTCCGGAGTGATGCCCACCACAATGGCGCTGTTGGCATTGGCTTCATCCCGGGCGTATTCACTCATGCCGTTGGTGACTAATCGACCTGGTTCCGAGGCGGCAGCCACCACTTTTCCCCCCGGACACATGCAAAAGCTGTAAACCGATCGCCCGTTTTGGCAATGGTGAACTAATTTATAATCGGCGGAACCAAGGCGGGGATGGCCAGCTTGCGTCCCAAAACGACATTGATCTATTAAAGATTGAGGATGCTCAATGCGAAAACCAATGGAAAAGGGTTTTGCTTCGATGTAAACTCCCCGTTCAAATAACATTTTAAAAGTGTCCCTGGCACTATGTCCCACCGCTAGCACCACATGGTTAGTGGCAATATAATCGCCATTTTCTAGGGTTACTCCCTGCACTTGATTATCTTTGATATTTATGTCAGTAACATGGCTTTGAAAATAAATTTCTCCCCCCAACTCTTCTATGGTGGAGCGCAAATTTTGCACAATTTTAACGAGGCGATAGGTGCCAATATGGGGACGATTAATATAAAGAATTTCTGGATCGGCTCCGGCCTTAACAAATTCCTCCAACACTTTGCGACCGTAATGGTTTGGGTCCCGCACCTGACTGTAAAGTTTGCCATCGGAAAAAGTTCCTGCTCCCCCCTCCCCAAACTGCACGTTGGATTCAGCATGGAGTTTTCCTTTCACCCAAAAGCGGAATGTGTCCACACTGCGGTCCCGTACCGATTTGCCCCGCTCCAAAATAATCGGTTTCAAACCCATCTGGGCCAGTAGTAAACCGGCAAACATGCCACAGGGTCCCGTGCCAATCACAATGGGCCGTTTTCCCTCAAATTTTTGATCCGGCTTAACCTGGGCAACAAGTTTATAGGTTGTATCAGGACTGGGGATTATTTGGCGATCGCCAGCCAATTTTGCCAGCAATTTTTTCTCCAGAGGAGTTTCCACATCGACAATGTAAACAAGTAAGATATTGCCCCGTTTGCGGGCATCATAACTGCGCTTAAAAATGGTGTAACTGGTTAATTCTTCGCCTCTAATACCTAACTTTTTTAGAATAGCTTCTTCCAAAGCTATTTCGTCATGGTCTAGAGGCAGTTTGATTTCACTAATGCGTAACATTTACGATAAATATTTAAGGAATACGTTCAAATAAAACGATTTGATCAACGCCCTGCTGTCCAGCCCAAATCCTGTCCCCAATTCCATTCATCTGTAGAGTCTGTACATTCTGTTTATTGCCAGGAAAAACCGTAAATGACATCGTCTCTGGATTAAATTGATGGATTGAATTCGTTCCAAAATCAGAACTCCAGACCCGGTCTTGGTTATCCACATAGGTCGAATAGCCCCGGGGCCCTAAGCCTGGCAGTTTATAAGAATCCCAACTCTTATTTTGGGGGTTAAAGCGCATCAAAGCCCCATTTCCCCAAGTTGTGATCCAAATATGACCTTGAGAATCAGACCAAATTCGGCGGGAGCCATTGGCCTTATCATCCGGAATCGGAAAAACTTCCGGGAGATAGGTTTTCGTATCAATCCGAGCAATGTAATTCCCCGCCAAACTAGTGTACCAAACTTCCCCCTTGGGAGTTGCAGTCATTCCATAGGGACCAAATCCCTGGGGAGCAGGGAAAATTTTCATATCTCCAGTACTCGGATCTAAGCGTCCGTAATAGCCGTTTTGAGCCGTAAACCAGAGAATTCCTTCGCTATCAAATACTGGGGTATTTAAATTGCCGTAACCCATACTACCGGAGAAGGGAGGGAGTTGAAAAGTCTTAACTTCATGGGTTTTGCGGTCAAACCGACGAATGGCATTGGATTCATCACAGATCCAAAGTCCTCCATCCGGGCCCAAAACCACACCATGGGGATGGGAACCAGTCCCCAATGGATAAAGTTTGACTTCGCCGGTTTTAGGATTGAGATGCCCAATGACACCAGACCATTGCCCATTAAACCAAACCGACCCATCGGGATCTGGGGCAACATCCCGGGTACCAATGCCGGGAACAGTGGGATAAATGGTAACTTTATAACGACTGGCATCATTGCCGATCGCCTCTGGTGCTGGAATCCCTGATGTTTTGTAGGTTGAGGCCTGCACGGGAGCCGCTAGGGCAGCATCAAAACTAGCAGGCCAAGAAAGAACTAGGGCAATTAGTAGGGATTTAGCTGGAAAGGGACTCATGGCAGTTATCTCAGTTACTGTAATGGTTGTTATGAACGATGGGCGGGAAACGATGGGCAAACTAACCGCAGCCAATGGCTTCTAGGTCGTAGGTAAACCCTTTGGACTGGGGATAAAGGCGATAATTTTCCAGAATCTTGACATTAAACACATCCAGAACTTTCCCAGGCTGATTAACTTGTAACGGCCCCCAGACAATTGGATTGGTGGAGTCTGGGACGAAAATTGGGGCACCGGACTCAAAAATGGTGTCGTCTGAATATCGAGCAATTAACTGGGTTGGATAACTAGCCCCATCGGTTGTCACAGGGGTGAGCTTGATCGTAACGGTAGATATTGGGCGAGTAATCAGAAAATAGGTGTTGCCATGGGAGCCAAAACCAAGCTCAGGGCCGATGGTCACTCGAACGGTGTTCCCCGCAGTGGAAGATACCTGGGGAGGAAGTGGTGCACAGGTTTCGGCGGCGGCTGTACCAGCAAATAATACAGCGCAGATCATAAAAATTAAATTAATTTTCATTGAAAGAAATAATGTACCTTAAATTGACGTGAGTTCGAGATTAGGACTTACTGAAAGCCTTGTCTTTAATCAAGGTTTTCCTCTCAGAACGTGTTTGAAAAGCGAAAGACTAGGTATTTATCCCCCTAAATCCCCCTTAAAAAGGGGGACCTTTGTCACATTTCTCCCCTTTCCAAGAGGGGCTAGGGGGGATTAAACAGCCAAAACTCAACTTTTTAAACGCTTTCTCAGGGCAACCGAAATAGAGCCAGCAAATCCCAACATTGTCAATTTTATTCGTACACGCTCCCACCATGGGTTCAAGGCGAACTAAATAAATTTAGGGATCAAACAAAGTCTTTGATTTACTGAGCTTTCTCATTTTTAGCCTTACCCAAAACTCAGGTTAACGAGGTTTTTGCTCGGAACGATAAAAGGGCTTTTTCACAACTTTTATGCCATAAGTTTTACCCCGAACTTCCACTTCCAATTCCTGGCCCACTTTGGCCAGTTCCTTGGGGACATAACCCAAGGCGATCGCCTTTTGCAGGGTAGGAGAAAGGGTGCCACTGGTGACAATACCGACTTTTTGACCGCTGTGGAGGATGGGGTAATCATAGCGGGCAATTTGTTTTGCCAACATTTCCAAGCCCACTAAGCGTTTTTCCACTCCATTGGTCTTTTGTTGTTCCAACACGGCACGGCCGATGAAATGCCCTTTGGTATCAAGGTGTACCAACCAACCCAAACCTGCTTCCAGGGGCGTTGTTTCGTCATTCATATCCTGTCCATACAAACCCATGCCAGCTTCCAACCGTAAGGTATCCCTGGCTCCTAAACCGCAGGGAGTAACACCTTTTGACCCGAAAGTTTGCCAGAGTTGTTTTCCCACTTCTGGGGAAACCATAATTTCGAAGCCATCTTCCCCGGTATAACCAGTACGGGCAATGAAGGCTTTTTCCCCGAGAAATTCTGCTTCCAAATGGCCAAAGGCGGGTAATTCACCTAAATTCTGATCCACTAAAGGCTGCAAAATTGTAGGTGCCTCTGGGCCTTGGAGGGCAATTAAAACCTTTTCCCTGGATAAATCTTGAAAATCAATCTCTTCAGGTAAATGCTCCAGTAACCACTGCTTATCCTTGACCGTCGTGGCGGCATTAACAATTAAAGTTACCCGTTCTTGTCCTTCTGGGTTTTTGCCCTGGTCATAAACAATAATGTCATCAATGATTCCCCCTTGGGCATTCAACAACACAGTGTACTGGGCTTTACCGGGAGTTAAACGGTCTAAATCTGAAGGCACTAAACTTTGCAATGCGGCTAAAACCTTCTGTCCAGTCAGGACAAACTTCCCCATATGGGAAATATCAAACATGCCCACTTTTTCTCGCACCGCTTGGTGTTCCTGTTTTAGCCCCGCAAATTGTACCGGCATTTCCCAACCCCCAAAGGTTGTGAGCTTGGTAGTTTGTTCCGTAATGAGGTTGTAAAGGGGAGTACGCAAGGCAGGGGAAAGATTGGCCACAATGGTTCCAGGAATCAAAAATCAAAGAAATCAGCAAGTCCTTTCTGCATAATAGATTTTTCCTAAAAAAAGCACAAAAAATCCCCCTGGTTAAAGGAGGATTATCTAATCTGATTCCCCCAGGATTGGGGGCTAGGGGACTTTCAATACAGGTTTTAAAACCCAGACCTATTTCTCCGGCTCAGAGAATTCCGCATCGATGACATCATCGCCACCGCCACTGCTAGTTCCCGCTTCAGGGCCAGCACCGGGAGCGCCTACCCCAGCCTCTGCTCCAGCCTGTTGGTACATATTGGAACCAATGCTGTAGAGAACCTGTTGTAGTTCCGGCATCACCGTTTGGATTTTGGCATCATCTTCCTGGGCCACAGCTTCCTTCAGGTCTTTGATTAAACCTTCCGCTTTGGTTTTATCAGCGGCGGGCACTTTATCGCCCAACTCGGTGATTTGTTTTTCCGCTTGGTAAACGAGGGAATCCGCTTGGTTTTTGCGGTCAATTTTCTCCCGACGTTCTTTGTCAGCGGCGGCGTTGGATTCAGCTTCCTTCACCATCCGGTCCACTTCCGTATCAGGCAGGGTGGAAGCCCCGGTGATGCTGATGGACTGCTCTTTGCCCGTACCCCGGTCTTTAGCAGTGACATTCAAAATACCGTTGGCATCAATATCGAAAGTAACTTCGATTTGAGGTACGCCCCGGGGAGCAGGGGGGATACCATCTAAGCGGAAGGTTCCCAAGCTCTTATTGTCATTGGCCATTTCCCGTTCCCCTTGGAGCACATGGATTTCCACGTTGCTTTGACCGTCCACAGCGGTGGAGAAGGTTTCGGATTTTTTGGTGGGGATGGTGGTGTTGCGGGGAATGATTTTGGTCATGACGCCCCCTAGGGTTTCTACGCCCAAGGAGAGGGGAGAAACATCCAGGAGCAGAATGTCTTTGACTTCCCCAGAAAGTACGCCCCCTTGGATAGCAGCTCCGACGGCCACTACTTCATCGGGGTTAACTCCTTGGTTGGGATCTTTGCCAAGAATTTTCTTTACTACTTCTTGCACGGCGGGAATCCGGGTGGAACCGCCAACAAGAACGATTTCATCCAGGGCAGATTTATCGATTTTGGCATCCCGAATGGCATTTTCCACGGGAATACCACAACGATCAATCAGGTCGGAGCAAATTTCTTCAAACTTGGCCCGGGACAGGGTGGTGTCTAGATGTTTAGGCCCATCCTGGGTGGCAGTGATGAAGGGCAGGTTAATTTCCGTTTGGCTCACGCCGGAAAGTTCGATTTTGGCTTTTTCGGCCGCTTCGGTTAACCGTTGTAGAGCTTGCTTATCCTTACGGAGGTCGATGCCCTCGGCCTTCTGGAATTCACCGGCCAGGAAATCGACAATTTTTTTGTCGAAGTCGTCCCCTCCCAGATGGGTATCCCCAGAGGTGGCTAATACTTCAAATACCCCTTCCCCTACTTCGAGGATGGAGACGTCAAAAGTACCGCCCCCTAGGTCAAATACCAGGATGGTTTCGTTATCTTTTTTATCCAGACCGTAGGCTAGGGAGGCAGCGGTGGGCTCGTTAATAATTCTCAGGACTTCGATCCCGGCGATTTTACCCGCATCTTTGGTGGCTTGCCGTTGGGAGTCGTTAAAGTAGGCAGGAACGGTGATGACGGCTTGGGTAACGGTCTCCCCTAGGTACTTGCTGGCATCATCCACCAATTTCCGCAGCACTTGGGCAGAAATTTCTTCCGGGGCAAACTGTTTTCCTTGGGCTGGGCAATCTAGTTTCACATTGCCGTTGCCGTCTTTAACTACGCTGTAGGCAACTTCGGTGGCTTCATTGGTAATTTCATCAAATTTACGACCAATGAACCGTTTGACGGAATAAAAAGTATTGCCCGGGTTCATCACCGCTTGACGCTTGGCAATTTGCCCCACTAGGCGATCGCCATTTTTGGCATAACCAACCACCGATGGGGTCGTGCGAAAACCTTCTGCATTGGCGATAACAGTGGGTTTACCCCCTTCCATTACAGCCACACAGGAATTGGTAGTACCGAGGTCAATCCCAACAACTTTTCCCATAATTTTAATTAACTCCCGTTAACAAGTAAGAATATAAGACACAACGATGGGCCGAAAAGCCATGGTTCCAATCCATTGCCTGGGGCCGACACGTTCACACTCTTATAGTGACGGTAGGGGCTTAGTTCTCGGAAGTGCAGGTTTCCGTACCTATGGGGGCATCTAGCCGTATGCCATGGTCAAAAGGGGAGTTAACGCCACGCACTAACGGGGGCTATTTACCACTTGTATTTGGTCAATTTTCCAAACCCCTTGGTGTCGTACTAGCTGATAGCGCACAGTCAAGTCATCTTTGGTGGCGGAGCCTTTCTGCTGTTGATTACCTAGGGTAAAGGGCTGGCTAATTTCTTCTACCCGGGCAGTAACGGTGGCTCGGTTGGGGTCTTGGGGGTTAACTTGATAGGCTAAAATCTGCAACTTGTGTTCATATTGATGATAGACCTTTTGGGCTTGATCCCGTTGGGCCCGACCCCGTTGTTGAGCAAGGAGATTGGGGGCTAAAACACTCTGCAATGCCCCGACATCGTAGTTTTGGCCAAAGGCTAACTTTTTACTATCAAGCCAGCCTTGTACTACCATCTGACCCACTTGCTGATTGAAGTTGGGTTGACTGAGAATCAAATTCCGGCTCGTGGCTTCATCGGGGATAAATTCTGAAGGTTGGTCCAGGAACACATCTAGGGGGTCTTCTAGCAACCCACCTAGGGGATCGCCAGTACGATTGATAATTAGGGCAGTTGCCCCCCCCACAATGCCTGCTAGGCAAAGCAGAAAAATGCCGAAGCGCACCGGCTTGATGGTCACCCGTTTTTTGCGTCGCCGGGGAGATTTATACTTACTGGTGGATTCTGCAGCGGAGTTACTGGAAAAACCGTTGCTAGTGCCATCCCCGCCAATACCGTTGGTGCCCAAGGAGTGGGTGTCGTAGGCGATCGCCGGAGATAGGGTGGTGACGGCCAAACCACTGGAATTGTCGGCGCTGGGGAAAACATCGTCTCGGGAACGTCTTGGACTGCGTCCCCGTCGTGGGGGAACGGTGGAGGTCAAAGGGCGATCGGGAAGGGCGGCGGAACTATGTACCATGGGAGTTTCCGATTCCGTTGCGGTGCTAAGGAGGGCAGGGGAGGCAAAAGAATTGTCAGTGGTGAAGGAATCCGGCTCTAGTTGTTCTAGATACTGCTGAACGGAGGGATTATTGAAATAGGCCTTGGGGGAAAGGGTCTCCGGAGAAAGATCCCTAAAGTAGGGGACAATTTCTTCCTCCAGCCACTGCTCAGTGAAAGTATAAAAAGCAGTTAAGGGGTCTTCCCCCGCCGCTAACTTAGATTCGAGGCCAGCTACTATTTTGGGATCTCCCTGGTCGATCGCCGCCAGAACAACTTCCGTTTGACCCAATAATAATTCACAAATTGTCTTTTCTAGGGCCAAATCTTGACAATTTTCCAACTGTATAATCAAAGATTTTGCTTCGACAATGGCCATGGGGTCCTGTTCCTTCACTCCCTCAGCCATCAGACTATGTACTGCCAAATAGCTTGCTACTAAAGACGGCCGTTGACTTTCGGGCAAAAATAGGGCGTTTTGCTCGGCCACTGTGAGGTGACAGCGTAGTTGGTGGATGAATTTTAGAAAGTCATCATTTCCCAATCCGGAATAATCTTCCCCCTTACCTTCAATGCCGCCCCGGTCCTGCACCATCGCTTGCAACAGAGCTAGACCCTGCTGACGTTGCTCCTCCCCTTGCCCTTCCTTAGCCAAAAGTTCGAGGATACGGTAGGGTCGCAGACGGTATAGTTCCTGACGAATTTCTGCTTCCAAGGCGGGGAAGTCATTATCCTGTTGCAACCGAGCTAGGGCCTTAAGACTGGCGGTGGCGGCAAATTCATACTGCTGTTGTTGCCAACGTTCCCGGCTCAGTTCCCAGTGGGCCAAAATTACCGAAAGCAAATAGTCCTGGGGCAGGCCTCCCGCCGGGGGGGTGGGATCGTGCAGTACTGGCTCACCATACTTGAGCACCAGTTCGTATTCCCCCAAATCCAACAGGATCAACAGGGCCCCAATTTTTTGCTCTGGGCTACATTCCAACTCCGGGGTGGTGAGGGGTAAGGCTTCCCCCAGGGCTTCGTCCATGGCTCCCCACCATTCTTGGTCGTATGCCTGACGTTTTTCCGGATCCCTCAGGGTTTCATAGGCGATCGCCAGTAATTGATTGCGGAGAGTAACTGCGGCGTCACTAAATTCCCGCCGGGGTAATTGTAAAAGGCGATCTTGGTAGGCCTGCTCAATGGTTTCCCCACCACTCTGGGGAGGAATGCCTAAAATACGATAAAAGTCGAGGGGGATAAACACCGGAAAAAGCCTTGGCAGGACGGGTTCAGTTTAAAAGCTTATGGAGAAATAGCACGGAATAGTACTGACGGTTTCTGGGGAGTCGGAAGACATGTTAAAGGCTAATACCATACTATACGACAGCTTTTTTGTGACTAATAATTCCAAAAAAAACCAAAAACCTGCTTTGCCAGCCTAAATTGCGCCCTCAAAACGATTTTAGTCCTCCATCGTCCCCGGTAGCTTGCCAGGTGGCCACCGACCGCAGGCTAAGGGGAATAACTTCATTACAGGGAAATTCCAGCAGGGTTTCCGACGTCATCAGATAACCAGAATTAAGAAAAAATAGCAGTAGTCTCCCCAGGGCCACCCACACCGCTTCATCAAATTCCCAATCTCTGCCCCGTCCACTATGACAGGCGATCGCCTGGAGGGCCCAAAAATAATTATTCCGAACAATGGAACCACCTTTTTTGTAAGCTGGCAAATCTTCAGCGGCAATCACCAGCAAATCCGCCGCCGCTAACCAACATTTCATCAACACCTCAACTAAGGAAACAGTGCAACTACGGAAGATCAGGGAAAAGTAGAGGGAATAAGCTCAATGGTGCTCAAAAATTAACCTAAACAAACTAGAAATCCACCACCGCTTCCACCTTCATGGTGTTGTCAATGGTAGCCTGACAAACCACCTGGGCTGGGGTGGCCCGACAGTTCCCTGTGGCCTCCGTTAAAGTTTCGTCAACAATGCCATCTTCCGCAGTCCAGAGAAAAGTACCAATGACATTGTACTGATTGTTATTGATTTTGCCATTGACCAGTATGGGGTCGTCATTGTATTCCAGCACGAAAGAAAAACCCATGACATCGCCATCGTCGTAGTGGAAATTAATAGTGCCGTCCCCCTCCGTGATGGAAAGCTGATTACAGTCCATGGCCATTTCTTCACTGGGATCGGTGAGTTTGACTGAACATTGCTGAGCTGCAAAGGTGGTTTGGCTTTGGACACTTTCTTGAAAAATTGTCTCTTGGCTACGGACGACGGGGGCAAACAGCATCCCCCCCAAGGCGGCCATGGCTGCCATCAATGGCAATGGAGAGGCAAGGTCACGGATTTTGGTAAACATAATTAGTAATGGCCCCGGTTAGGCCTTCTAGGGTGTACTCCGTTGCTTCAATGTCCACCCGACCCAATTCCCGTAAACAGCGTTCGGAAGTTTGGGGGCCAATGGAAGCGATTTGGCAATGGTTAATTAGGGAACGCCAATCTTGGTAACCGTTAGCTTGGCTAGTCTGGGCCAACAGTTGCCGAAAATGGCTGACGGTTTTGGAACTGGCAAAGGTGATCACATCCACCGTTTGATTAACGATACTTTGCCACACTTCTTCGGGCATATGGCCAGGGCAGGCGGATTGATAGGCGGGGACTTCCGTAACCAAGGCTTGTTTTTGGCTCAATTCTTGGACTAATTGGGCCCGGCCGCCACTTTCTACCCTGGGAAAAAGTATTTTTAGTCCTGCTGGGGACTGGGGAAAATGTTCTACCAGGGCATCGGCAATGAAATCCGGGGGAATGAAGTCTGGTTTGAGGCCAAATTTTTCTAAGCTTTGGGCGGTCTTTTTGCCCACTACGGCCAACTTTAATCCCGCCAGGGCCCTACTGTCCAAACCGTGGTATTGCAATCTTTGAAAGAAGAACTCTACCCCATTGGCGGAAGTCAGAATTAGCCAGTCAAAATCCCCCAACTTGGCGATGGCCTGGTCGAGGGGTTGCCAGTCCTTGGGGGGCACAATTTCCAGGGCAGCCATGGCTAAGACGGTGGCCCCTTGCTGGTGCAAAAGCTCGGTAAACTGGCTCGCTTGGTCGGCGGCCCTGGTAACCAGAATAGTTTTTTCGGTCAGGGGCAGGGGAGGCAAGGCGGCAATAATCCTTTGACTAACAACATCTCCAATGACAATTACCGCTGGGGCGAGGGACTGTCCTTGGGTTTTTTCCACCATATCAGCTAGGGTTCCTTCCCAGGTTTGCTGTTCCGGTCTGCCAGCATTTTTAATCACTGCCATGGGGGTGTAGGGAGATTTACCTGCTCGGACTAACTCATTGACCAACAATGGCAAATTTTTGGCCCCCATCAGAATTACCAAAGTGGGCAATTGAGCCAGGGCAGGCCAAGGCCAACGGTGGGGATCATGGCCGTCCATGATGAAAAAACCGGCCCCGCTGTCTTTGGCTGTGAGGGGAATGCCCGCTAGTCCCGCCCCGGCGATCGCCGAGGAAATTCCTGGTACTACTTCATAGGCACAATGGTGGGCCACTAGGGTTGCCAATTCCGGCATAATGCGGCCAAAAATCCAGGGATCACCGCTTTTCAGCCGTACTACCTGTTTGCCCCGGCGGTAATGGTCCACCAATAACTGATTAATTTTGGCCTGGGGAGTGCTGGGTTGTCCCCCCCGTTTGCCGACGAAAATTCGCTCACAATCCGGCGACAGGAGATCAAAAAGCTCCTGGGACACCAAGGCGTCGTAAATTACCACGTTTGCCCTACCCAACACGGTAATCGCCCTTTGAGTCAGGTAGGCCACGGGCCCCAGGCCAGCCCCCACCAGATAAACTTTGGCTCTGGAATCTGTACTTAGCATTGTAAAAATTAGGTTACTTTCGCGCCGGGGCGATCGGCCGGGGACACCAAGGCATTGTGGGTGAGGTAGTTTTTCAGCCATTGTCCACCCTGGCTCAGGAGTTGGGGCAACGTTTTCACCGGCCAAAGCTTGGCCGTACCATCGGCGGAGGACGTTAAAACCCAGCGACCATCAGGACTAAATTCTGCTGACCGGACCCAATTGCCATGGCCCTCCAGGGTGAGCAACTCCCTTCCCGAAAGGTCCCAAAGCCTCGCAGTGCCATCGTTGGAAGCCGTGACGAGCATTTGTCCGTCAGGACTCCAATCCACAGTACCCACCAAACCTTGATGGCCGTATAGTACCGCTACCGTTTTACCACTGCGGTCCCAAAGCCTAGCGGTATGGTCGGCGGAGACGGTGGCGATCAAATTTCCCTCGGGGCTAAATCTGGCCTGGTAAACAATACTTTGATGGCCAGCTAAGGTTAATAGGGGGCGACCAAGGAAATCCCAGATCCGGGCGGTGTTATCCACGGAGGCTGTCAGTATGTAACGACTGTCGGCACTAAATTGAGCAAAATACACTGGTCCTTCATGGCCCCGGCATATGCCCACCTCCCGGCCGACAATTTCCCAGATGCCTGCAGTATTGTCATCCGACGCGGTAACAATGAATTGGCCGTCGGCACTAAACTCCGCCGCAAAAATATTTTTTTCGTAGTGCCTCAACACCGCTAATTCCCGGCCGGTATTATTCCAAACCCGTGCGGTGCCGTCTTTGCTGGCGGTGACAATGTATTGGCTATCGGGACTAAATCTCACATTCAACACCGCGTCCTGGTGCCCCCGCAGAACAGTCAATTTTTTGCCCAGTACATTCCAAAGTTGGGCAGTTTTATCCGCCGACCCCGTGACAATCCATTGGCCGTCCGGGCTAAATTGACCTTCCCGCACCCAGCCTTGGTGATCTGCTAACACGGCAACGCATTCCCCCTCTGTGGTCCAGAGACGGGCCGTTTTATCTCTGGAAACAGTCAACAGGCGATCGCCTTTGGGATTGAAATGGGCATTGCGTACCCAATGGCTGTGGCCGGTGAGGGTGATGGTATCTTTTGGGGAAATGTCCCATTGACGGGCGGTTTGGTCGGCGGAGACGGTGAAAACAAAGCGACCATCAGCACTAAAATCAGCGTCGTAAACTTCTTTTTGGTGACCCCGCAGAATGGTGAGCAAAGTGCCTTCCTTAGTCCAAAGTCGGGCCGTATTGTCGGTGGAATAGGTGACAATTTTTTGGCCGTCAGGACTGAAACGGGCTCCATGGATATTGTGGTCATGGCCCCGGAGGGTGCCCAAGCATTTGCCATGGCGACTCCAAACCCTAGCGGTGCCGTCACTAGAAGACGTGATGATGTGCTCGCCATCGGGACTCCAAAGGGCATTGTTAACCCAGTTTTGGTGCCCTTTTAAAACAGCAAAACATTGACTACTCAGATCCCACAACCGGGCAGTACCATCGGCAGAACAGGTCACAATCCATTGGCCATCGGGGCTAAATTGGGCATTGCGGACCCAACTGGTATGCCCCTGGCAGAGGCCAATTTCCCGACCTTCTAGATCCCATAACCGAGCCGTGCCATCCCGCGAGGCAGTGAGTAAAATCTGTCCATGGCAATTGAATTCAGCATTGCGGACCCAGTCGGCGTGGCCCTGGCAGAGGGTGAGTTGTTCCCCAGCAAAATTCCAAATGCGTGCAGTGTTATCTTGACCACTAGTAACTAAAAACTGATGGTGGGGACTAAAATGCACACTCCTCACCCAGTCTTCGTGGCCCCTGAGGGTTGCAACTTCTTCCCCATGGCGTTGCCAAAGTTTAACGGTGTGGTCAGCAGAAGCGGTGGCAAAGTATTGACCATCGGCACTCCAGTCCAATGCCGTAATGGCTTCTTGATGTCCCCGCAAAACGTTAATCAGTTCGCCGTGAAAAGACCAAAGGTAAGCGATGCCATTGGTGGTGGCGGTGAGCACTAAGGGGGGAGTGTTTTCCATGGAAGGGCTAATGCGCAGAACCGTAACAGGCCCCTCATGGTGGCAACGGTTACATTCGTTAATCCGAGCCAAAATGCTGTGGAGAGAAAGCCAGGGAGCCAGGCTGGGATATTGCACCAGAGGGGTTTCCGGTGTGACTAATTTTTGTAAATCCTGCCCAGTTTTGACCGCCGCCAGCAGAGCCTCTAGGGGATAGACGAGAAATTGTTTGAGAATAAACTGGCACTGCTTTTCCAGGTTGATCCCAGCCACTAATTTTTGGTATTGCAATTGGGCAGCTTTCAATTTTTGGGCGACCACCTGTTCCTCTGCACTGGAGCCGGCCTCCAACTCTACGATCAAATCCTCGTTGCCCTGTTGGCGATCGCCAGGGGATGGGGCGATTAAATTAGGATTGGATTTACTACCGCGGCGGCCAGCATTAATCAGTGCGGGGGTAGAAATAACGGCACTTTTCCCCTGGAGAGCATGGGCTAAATGAGTCGTACTGAGACGGTAATAGGGTACTGTGGCCTGGGAAATCACAATGATTAATCTGCCGCGGAGCAATAGGGTCAGCAGTAACTGCAATTGCTGAATGTCTTCTTGGGCAAACTCCGGCGGGTTATCCGCGGCCGGTTCAGGGGCAGAATAGAGCGCGGCTAGTAACTGATATTCGGTTTTGAGACAAAGAGCTTGCTGTCCATCGGCCAGGCTTTTGAGTAACTGCAAGGCCTTTTTGAGCAGATGGGGGGGTAAAAAAGCCAAATAGGTTTGCACAGCCAAGGTCAACCATTCATCTAACTTTTTACCCTGGTAATCCGCTGACTTAGTTACCTGCTCCTGTTCCAAAACGGTTCCCAACAGTTGCAAATCAATGGGATAGAGCCAGGGCTGCTGTTCTCCATTGCCTTCCATGGCTAGATCTCCCAAAAACTGGGACTGTAGGCTTGGGGGCCACGGATGGCGGCATTGGGCCATGGCTTGGGTTAGCCAATTCTCAGCCTGCCCTAGGGTGGGGGGAGAGAGAGTTTGGTATTGCAGGGGGGGCAGGGAATGTTCTTCCCCCAGTTGTCCCTTCAACTCTTCATAGAGGTCGGCGATCGCCGTTGGGGGCACAGAAATTAACAAACGCACACCCTGGGACGGACTAGTGGTCAATAACCATTGCCACAGTACTTGGGCTAATTCCTGCTGACGTAGGGAAGGACTTTTTTGCCAAGGTAGGGAGCCGTTTTCTCCGTCCAATATCAACAGCAAGTCCAGGATTGGTAGGGATTGCAGGGCAGACACCAACTCCGGGGTTGTAGCTTGCCCCAAGGAAGGCAGACTAAAGCTTTCCCCTAGGTGAACCCACAACTTTTCCGCCCAGTGGGGAGTAAAATCCACCAAAAGCACCCGCTCCGGGGACATTTGTTGCAACACTTCCCCCGCCAGCCAAGAAGTTTTGCCCATCCCCGGCTCTCCTGTTAGCACCAACACTGGCATGGGCTTTTGTTCCCAGACCTTTTGCAGGTCCTGCCAAGTAAGGGAAACCATCGTTTTTGACTCCACAGCAGACCGATCCTCCCCCCCTCCTCCCAACATTTTTTCCGGTGCTAGGGGATGGCCGCAAATGCGTTGTTCTGGCCAACAGGGAAGGGGCTTGGGACCAATGAAGGCCCGCTGACCTAAACGGTATTCCCTGGCTTGATATTCCTGGTCAATGGCCAGGGCCGCCAACCAATCTTCCAACTGCAAGTAACACTCCCTTAATTCCACCAGAATGGCTAAGTATAGCCGGGGATTATCTTCAAAGGACACCAGGGTTTGGGCCTGGCGCAGAGTCATTAAGGATTCCCTAATCTGGTCATTGGCCAACTGTACCCGACCGGCAAGGTAATGCAAATTTGCCAAGCAGGGGCGATAATCCCGCTCTTCAACCTGCTTAGGCCTGGTTTCAAAAGCTCTTTTTACAGCTTCCTTGCCCTCATCAAATTTCCATTGCTCCACCAAGGCTTCACAAAGGTAACTGTGGGCTAGGGAAATTAGCCCCTGTAATTCCAATTCGGTCCAAAGCTTTTCCTGATTACGCTCTGGGGTGGTGTCTGTGGCAGCAAAAGGGGAAAGCTGATAGAAAAAAATCAGGCTGTTTTCGGCGGCCTGCCGCAGTTGCTCCCAGTCTTCTAGCCCCCGCAGGATTTCCCCCAATAGGTTGAGGGTTTCCCCATGGGTAAAGTGCCATTGCTGGTTTTCCAGGGCGGCGATCGCCGTTTGGGCATAATTGCGGGTTTGTTGCCAAAGTTGATGGCCGCGACTTTTTTCTCCGTAGGCTTGGAGTAGGAAAAGATAGGCCAACCGCAGACTCAGCCAAATAATCGGTTCCGTATCCCCCAGCAGTTCCCAGACATCCAAACTCTCCCGATAGTGGCACTGGGCCTGTTTTCGTCCCATTTCTCCCCGGCTTTCCCGTGCCAAACCCTGGAGAAGGGATAATTTCGCTTGCAGAAGGCTAATCGGTTCTAGTTCGAGGTTTTGTTTTTGGTCAACAATTTCTCCCAACCAATGGGGTAAATTTACCAGCATTTCCTGGCGTTTCTCCGGAGCCAATGGTGACGGTTCTAACCACACACACTGCCAGAGTTCATCGGTGCATTGCTCCAGATCCCCCACCCCCAGGCGCAGATCTAACCAATGGCTTTTGCCGTCCAAGAAAGTCTGTAGGCCGCGAAAAGCTTCTTCAATGGTGGGGTCAACTAGTACAATCCAATGGAAATGTCTTTCTCCGCACCGTTGTTGTTTTCCCAGGGCTAATTGGGTTAAAAAAGTTTGGGGATCGGGCTCTTTCGTCAGGCCGGTGATCAGGATAATATGCCCCGTAAACTGCTCCCATTGTTGCAAAACCCTAGCCAGTTGCTCCTTTTCCCCCGCATCAAAAATTAAGACGTCACCGGCGATCGCCGTTGTGTACCAATCTTCCACCCACGTGAATTGACCAGCTAGGCAAAAGTAAAGGTTATCCTGGATCGCTGGTTGCCCAACCCGGTCAGCGAGGGATTGCAAAAGTTCTTGTTGCTGGGTGAGGCAAGATAACATAACAGTCATCGGTATCAAGTTAGTACAATTATGGGTAGGGAAAAGCCTATTCGACCTGTAACATTTTGCTTAATTGACGGTGGGCACTGTGGCAAGACTGGGCAAGCCTAGTCAAAAATAGCGGGGAAAGCCCCAGGTGTTAGCTTCAATTCTAGTGACAATATGTCAGCGTTGACACTGCCAGGGACGGGGATAGGGGGGACTAAATCACCACTAATAATCCGGCTCATTATCCCGAATTTGCCATCAAACCAGGCGGCAAAGTTTTACCAAACAAATTCGGGCGGCTTTTTCCGCATTTCATCTCTGACAAAAATGGCTGGGCTGTATATTTTTTTCTTTACTACCAAGGCTTTGGCTACCTAACTAACCATCTCTGGTCACATTTGCCACAGTCAACTCTAAGAACAAGAAAACTATTTAGTGGCGTTGCGTTTTAAGCGTTCCAATTCCTTTTCCAATTCCCACTTTTTGAATTCCGCTTCCAGGGGGTCTAACTCTCGGCGATAGGTTTCCCCGGTGCTGCCTTGATTCCAGCCCATGGTATCCGCCGCCCTCCTTTGGGCCTCGGATGCTTTTTGCTCGGCGGCCATTTGTTTAGCCTTTTGCTGTACTTCCTTTTGCCGTTGCTGAATTTCCTGGAGCAAGCTTTGAGCTTGGCTAATCCGTTGTTCTGTCCCCACCCGTTGTCCCCACACCTGATTGCCCTGACGCAGTAAGGTGGCTTCCCTTTCCTGGGCCCCCTGGGCTAAATCTTCTCGGCCAGCAGCTTTGGCCTGTTGAATGCGGCTATGCCAAGCCTGAATATCCTGGGCTAGGTTGAGAATCTGGGCTTCTTGATCTTGTTTTTTCCGCTGTAAATCTGTCAGTAGGCGGCGAGCGTCGGCTTCCTGTTCTTTCAACTGTTCCAACAGAGCTTCCAACTCCAAATGGGGGTTGTTCTGTAAAAACTCTTCCAGACGGTCTTCTAAAAAACGGCCGACATCGTCAAACAAGCCCATCGCTACAATCTTCCCAAAAATCTACTAGGTGCCTTACTTAAAAGCGTTGTCCTACTCCAAGATACCTTGTTTTTTCTTCCCCCATCACTTGGGAACTAACCAAGCTCCTGACTCTTTTTCGGCGATCGCCAAACTTCATAAAAATTTATGTACCAAAGATACTTTTCCCTAAAATCTAAATTATCCTGATAGGCAAACTCGGTTAAGTCTGAGCTTTCCGGCGTTAGAACAGGTACACGATGAATATTGAAGCTAAGTTAAGTCAAGCTCGCTCCTGGCTGGATGAATTGGGTAATGCCATTTCTGATCTGGTGGGAGTTGCGCCAGAAGTATTTGAGGATGAGAAGCTCAAGCAGGATTTGGCAGATTTTCGCCGAGCCTATGATCAAGCAGTGCAAGATTTGGCTAATCCTAGTTTACGTATTGCCATGATCGGCACAACTTCTTCGGGAAAGTCAACGATTGTTAACGCTTTAATTGGCCGACGGATTGCGCCTATTGAAGCCGGGGAGATGAGCGGCGGTGTTTTACGGATTAAACATGGTGAAGGCAGTCACTTAAAGATTGAGGAAACGGAGGGCGCAGTCTGGGAAACGGGAGAATGGTCGGGTTTGAGCGATGAAGAAATTTATAACCGTATTCAACGCACGATGCACACTTACCATGAGGTGAGACGAAAAGCGGATTACATTGCCCCTCAAATTGAGGTCAGATTACCAATTTTGCCAGCTTGTGACCGGGAATTGTCAGGATTACCTGAAGGACTAGCTATAGAATTTGTTGATTTACCGGGCTTAAAATCTGTTCAAGATCGAGAAAATTTGAAAATTATTCAGTCGCTAATGGGAAAAGCGTTTTGTCTTGTTGCCCTAGACTATGGACAAATAGATGAGGAACATCGTCAACGATTATTGGGTGAGTTAAAGCAAGTTGTTGAATATTTTAATGGTAAAACCGACTCGATGCTTTTCATCCTAAATCGAGTTGATAATCGCAAATCCGATGACATTCCGCTAGAAAATAGAATTGCCAAATTAAGCAGGGAAATTGAAGAAGTTCTATCTCTTTCTCAGAGTCTCGACATTATTTCTTTTAGCGCAAATATTCTGTATCAAGCTCAGTGTGCCTGGGGAATTAATTCTCTTAAAGAAAAATCTTTAATATCCCAAGATCAACGTTTAAAACGATTAAAAGGAATGCTTGAAGACTGTTCAAGTTTTATTAAAACTAAGATTAAAACTAGTAAAGAGACATCGTCACCACTACCTGTTAAGGAAACTTTTAAAAAACTTTTTATGCAAAATCAAGATTTAAAATCTTGGTTTCGATACATTGAAGATCGTGTTGAAAATAATAAAGAGATTAATGATGAAATGATGCGTATTTTAATCCAGTATGCGTTGGAGTGGAGTGGAGGAAAAACTCTGTGGAAAATTTTCCAATCAAGGCTCAATACCTCGTTAGAAGATTTAGTTATTTTGCCTTCTTTGAAAGATTTACTGGATACGCTTAATGTTTTTCATGGCTCTTTATCGCTTTTTATCAATATTAATACTCAGGATTCAGAAAAAATTAGCAATCTCAAAAACGAACTAAGTTTATTGAAAAAAAAGTTCCCAATATACATTCAAAGGAATAGTAAATTGTTGAACGAAAATCTGAATGATTTAATTCAAATAATTAAGTCATCCAGAGAGCCAACTCTAATTAAAAGTAAATTAGAAGAAAGGCCAGATTTTGATGACTATAAAACATTTCTTGATATAGTTGATACAGTGGAGGATGATCTTTTAATTAATATTATTAGTTATATTAAAAAAGCATTTCGTAATGAAACTGACGGATATGAAGTTGAAAAACATTTATCTGAATATTTACCTCCATACATGGCGAAGGATATAGCAAAAGCTTACAACAAAGTTTTAATAATGGTAATTAACCCTAGTTTTACATCAGAAGGCGATTATCTTATTAAAAAAGTAAAAGTTGATGATATAAAATTGATCAAAAATTTGGAGCATAACGAGCGATGCCTCAGATTCCTTTATGATGCTGTTAGAAAAGCTTTAGCACATAGATGTGAGTTTAAATTACAAGCTGAACAGTTAAGATTTACAGAACAACTAGACTTAATTGTTTCTAGGCTACCCATTAAAGTTTTTTATGAGTTAGCTAATGAATTTAAGGAAGATACGTTACATGAGTATCAACAAGTTCTGGAAGCAATAGGTTTTGACAATGCTGTGATGTCTATTATCCAACGCAAAATAGCACAAAATAAGACTGAATTACCAGAAAGCTTAATTGATATTCGATTGAAAGTCAATGTAGAACAAGATATTCAGGAAGAAGCAACTGGCAAAGAGAAGAGAACAGGGAGTAAAGACGTTGGCAGTTGCTTGAACAAACACAAAGAAACTTTTACATACTATGTTGACAAAAAAGAAAAAATAGAATACAAAAAGTTATCAATTCCTAGTATTGATAAGATGGCGGAACAGTGGGGGGATGGGATTGAAGCAAGCAAATATGGAAAGGGGGGATTATGGGATATTTTGTTCGAGTGGATTATTGAGAATCTCAATATTGTTTACAAGGAATTAGACATTGCTTTATCTGATGTCATTGATTCTATGAACAATCAAATTAATAAGAAAATCGAAGACTTATCAACAAGAGAAGAAAAACTCCAACAAATATCTTCAATTTCTATTTTAAATCAACATTTAATCACTCTTAAAGATGATTTCATCAAAACAATGAGGACAGTAGATTGAATGAATAAATTTAGAGAAAAATTCATAAAAATCAACTATGACCTAACAAATAGTTCGAGAAAAGATAAACTTGAACATGCTATTGAATTGTGGTGTTATTACGCTAATATTCCTCAAGAAATAAAAGCAAAGATCGATGACACTAAAAACATTCTCAGTATCACATTTAAAGCACAAAACATAACAACTACAACTTCATACAGCAACAAAGGTTTAGTTGCAAAGTTTTTAATCCCTAAAATAAAAAATATGGATATCATTACCTATGCAATCATAGCTTTATTGGCAATAGGCATTGCTTATGTTATTTATCAACTTAATCAACCTGAAGATAACGCTGATTTCTCTGAATGGTCAGAGGATAGAGTTTTCCAAAAACAACAACAAAATCAAAAGTATTGCTTAATTTTAGCTATCGATCCTTCAAAATCAGGTTTCCTTCAAAATATCAAAGAATCTGATAATTTTATTCGGAATGAGTCTATTTGTGAGAATTTATTTCTTGCAACAAACTATTTATGGATTGGTAAGGAGTCTGAAGATATAAGCTTACAAAAAATAGATCAATATTACAAAGTCAAGGATGAAAATAAAAAAAATTTTGATGTTTACATTGTGGAAATCATACTTGATGAATATATCAGTGGTTTTGAAAAAGATGTCAAGAAAACTAAAAGACTTGAAGCTTTTGAAAAGCTCATCAACCATAAAATCACCATGTCTGAACGGTTAAGTTTTGAAGCCTGTTCAGATTTATATTCTATCTAATTCTTCGTAACTATTATGCTTATTAATGCAAACTTGTTAGTCAACAATCCAGAAATTATCAAAGGCTTAGTCTCCGGCGATATGGTTCGCTACGGTAGCGTCATTCGTTGGGCTGCTGGTGCTGGTAATTATCCTGGCAGTATTGTTAAGCATCTTGTTGAAACTCCAGGCATTACAAGTAAGTTATTAAGTTTACCTATTTCTCCCATGGGAACAGGAGTTGATGTCATTGGTCATACAATGACTTATCACAAATTACTGGGCATTGACAATAAATTAGTGGGAATGAGTCAAACCCTTAATCAAGTATTAGGTGTTAGCCAAATTGCCGCAGGGGCCAGTGTTTTGAATTTAGGCGTTAGTGTAGCGGGCTTTGCCTATATGGCCTATAAGCTTCACCAGATGCAGAAATCTATTAATCTTCTCCAACAAACTGTCCAACAGGGTTTTGATGATGTCAATCGTCGCTTTGATAAAATGTCACAACAATTGGGTTACATTTGCTTGGTTGTACAGGATAGTCGAGCTAAACAGGAAAAATTAGCCCAAGCCATTGCCCATCTTTATCAGAGCAGTTTAGTCAGAGAGATAGCAGATTTACAATCTGAGCTTCAGACTGTTAATCGTTTTCCTGAACAATCTCCCATTGGAGCCATTAAAGCCGCAAATCGTAGCCGTTTATTTTTAAGCCATGAAGCACTCAAAATCACCCCAGAGCTAGAAGCAGAATTAATGCTAAATAGTGACATTGCTATTCAAGGCTGGGCCGTTGCTACCATTACCGAAGCTAATTTATTGATGGAAATAGGTCATCATCAGGATGCCAAAGATGTTTTACGGGAAGAAGTTGTTAAATTTAAACAATTATCTGAAAATTGGTCAAAGGTATTATTGGACGACGAGAATGATAGCCTTAATACTTCCTACCGCTTTCTTGGCAAGCCATTTAACGAGTTTATTTTACCTGAAAGAATAGAGCGAATCTGTCAAATTCATCCCAAGGATTTTAACTTAACTCCAGATCAAGTACGACGCATTAAAAGTGAAATTGCTGTTGAATTTGATATGTCCTATGCGCCCGAACGTTATAACCAAGCCTGGATTAACAAACAATTGGCGATCGCCGAATATTTAGATACTCTTAGTGAATTATTAGCTAGGCTAGACACCCTGCAAGACTTTGCCCAGTTGTGCCAAGATCAAGGCGTGAAAAGTAGCAGGGAATTGCTTCCGGGTAATGATGCAGAGCCAGGACTGTATTTGTTACCAGGATAGTGAAGGAATATTATGTCTATTACAGAATTGGCCCCCGTCTCAAAATTTATTTTGCTTGAACCAGTCAGTTGGCTAACTTTTAACCAATTACTTCAGGATTTGGGTGAAAAACGAGGAATTCGCCTTGCTTATTGTCAAGGGACTTTAGAAATTATGACTCCCCTCGGAGAACATGAACATAATAATCGCTTTCTAGAGCGGTTAATTTACACCACCGTTGAAATCTTGAACTTGGAAATTAAAAGTCTAGGTTCCCTAACCCTAAGAGTTAATCGGCTGGAGAAGGGCATAGAACCAGATTCTTGCTTTTACCTGCAAAATGAGCCTATTGTTCGCCATAAGCGGGATATTGATCTTAATGTTGATCCTCCCCCCGATTTAGTCATCGAAATTGATATTACCAGTAGCTCCCTAGACAAATTAGCAATTTATGGCGCTTTGGGAGTGCCCGAAATTTGGCGATATGACGGTCGAACTTTACAGGCTTATTTGTGGAATGGGACCCAGCAAATCTATCAAACTTCTGAGCAGAGCTTGGCTTTGCATCCCTTGAAAGTTAAGGATTTGACTGTCTTTCTGCGCCAAAGTCTCCAAGATGGAGAAACAGCGACGATTAAGCAATTTCGTCAATGGCTGATCGAACAACTAGGCGAAGGTGAATAAAATAGTACAGACTAAAAGCCTTGCCCCACTTCCAGATAGCGGGTTTTACCCTGACGGGATAGAATCGCCTGCTGACCGTTAACCGCCGCCAATTGCCAACCGCTACTACCGATCGCCTCACCGATTTGAATGCGTTGGGTCATGCCATTCCAGCGGAACAGAGCCGAAGAAAGCTCACCGGATTCCAGAACTCCTACTAAATCGTGTTTAGTTTTACTGGGCACCATGGGTACCGCCGGGGGAGCAGCGGCCACGGGTTGGGGAGGAGTTGCCATGGCTGGAGCCGCTTGGCCGTTGGGATAAACGGGGTAATAATATCGTTCCACCACGGTAGTACTACCAGGAGCGACCGTGGGTAGATTGCCACCATTATTTTGGGGCACAGCGCCGGGGGGAGGAGGGGGAAGGGGAATGCCTTGGTTGGCTGGGGCGATCGCCACCGTTGTTGGGTTGGGGGTTACTGGAGGGTTAACACCAGTGGGGGCGGAGGAAGCCGGTAAGGCTGGGGGCTGTTTCAGCGTTTCTAGGGACTGTTGCAGATAAACAATAAATTCCTCGTCTGCTTGGTCCACCGTCACCGTTTCCGTTGGGGATGCCGCTGAGGGAGCGGACTGCCGGGATTGAAACACCAGCCAAAAACTGACTAGGAGTAGATAAACAACACCACCGCCCAGAAAAATTTTGTCGATGTGCTTCAACCACCAAGGCTTTTTCGAGTTTTCCAGTCCTTCATATTTGTCCATTGTCCCCACCCACGGAAAAAAGATGTTGCCCATTCTAGCCCAAAATTTCCCCCGGCCTAACCTCTAACCAAGGTGGGCTACCTGGGCAGTTAAATATTCTCCTTCGTTGAGATCCACCAGGCGATCGCCAAAGCCATCCTTACCCCAGGGTTGGAACTGATCAGCCTGGACAGAATGGAGCCGTTGTTGATTACTGTAAAAATCGTAGCTATTATCCAAAGCACCGGAGGCATTATGTTCCGCCACCATGGTCAACAAACGATCTTCCTTACTGGTAAACTGCATCACCGTTGTGCCTAATGCGCCGAAATCAACTAGGCGCACAGCATTTAAATCTAACCGTTTGCCGTAGCCTGCCTGGGTCATTAGTAAAACCCTGTCCCCCGGCGACGTCATCAGTACACCCACTAAACTTTCTGTTGCACGAAGCCGCATTGCTTCCTGGCCTTGGGCACTGGGACTAGAACAAGTTAAACCAATCTGGGCTGGATCAAACCGCAGTAAACGTCCATTGCTGGTGGCAATCACCAAATTTTTACCTGGATTTTGGGCAGAGTCAGGATTAACTGGTGTAACCCATTGGGCAAACTGGAGGCGATCGCCGTTTTTTAACTTAATTACACTCAAACCCCGCTGGCCCAACTCCTGCAACTCCTGACCAGCTAGCAGTTTGATCCGACCCTGCTGACTAACTAGGAGTAAATCCTGGGACTGTTCCGGAGGGGGCAAAAATCCCTGGAAAGTGACGGCGGTGGCATCCCGCTGGGCAGATTTAGGCAGAATTTGTAACAGGGGAATACGGGTAACGGCCAAGGGGGGGATATCGGTAATGGCGACGGGAAAAGCTTTGCCATGGTCGCCAATGACAATTAGAGTTTCTCGCCCCTGGATGGAGAATTGCTGGCCCAAGGGTTCAAAGCTGTTGGCAGAGGTTAGCTCTTCTGGATGCCAGGCAATTTCCCCTTGGAGATTGACACTAAGAAAAGCTTCCGCCGGGGGCGTTTGCGGCATAAAGAGGGTGAGAGGATTTTTCTCAGCGACAGAAACGAGCTTGCTATGGGCAGCTATGACTTCCGGGCTCAGTTGGGCTTCCTGTTTGACAGTTTTGGGGGTAGGTTTTAGGGCTGGATTTAGGCCATCCTGCTTTGCTTCGGGAGCGGAATCTGCCGTTGGTGGGGAAGAATTTTCTAAAACTAATTGTTCTTGCTCTCCTGGAGCATCCAACTCCTCTTCTGTGGCCGACTGACTTTCAACCAAAGAAATTGTCGCTTCAGGCGATGGACCTTCATTTACAGGCAGAGGCTCAATTTTGGCTGGCATACCCTGGAGGATTTTGGTGCGTCGTTCGTCAGCAAACTTTTTCTTTAAACCCCGCAACTCCTTTTTTAATGCTTTTAACCTTTCCTGGCGATCGCCAATGAGGGTTTCCAACTGTTCAATGCGTTGGGCCAGATCGGTGTGTTCCTGCTGTAATTTTTCCCTTTCTAGGCCGGTGATACGGCGCATGGGCATGCCCAAAATAGCGTCCCCTTGGGAGGGGGAAATGCCTAACCGTTCCTGGAGTTGAATTTTGGCGGTGGTGCCATCGGGGGCAAAACGGAGAATTTCAATCAGCGTGTCTAAATTTTCTAAACCGATTAGTAAGCCAGTTAATAGTTCCAGGCGACGACGGTTTTCCCCTAACTCATTTTCGTACTGTCGCAGCAGGGTATCTTCCCGGAATTGTAAAAATTCTTGGAGAATTTGCCGCAGGGACATTTGCACGGGTTGGTTGTTGACCAGCGCCAGGAAAATTACGCCAAAATTACTCTGTAAAGGGGTCATGCGGTAGAGTTTTTGCAAAATGGCATTGGGTTCAGCATCCCGTTTGAGCTCAATTACCACCCGCATACCGGTGCGATCGCTTTCATCCCGCAGATCGGAAATGCCGTCTAGTTTGCCGTCGTTGACCAAGCTGGCAATTTTCTCAATCCAAGCCGCTTTATTGACCTGGAATGGTAATTCCGTAATGACGATCGCAGTGCGATTATGACTGCGTTTTTTCTCCCCTCGGATGGTTTCAATGTGACTAACCCCCCGCACCGGAATTAGTCCCCTTCCCGTTTGGTAAGCCTGCAAAATGCCCTCACTGTCGAGGATGTGGCCGCCGGTGGGAAAGTCAGGGCCGGGGATTAACTTAAATAGCTCTTGATCGGACAGGTCAGGCTTGTTAATTAAGCCAATCAAACCATCCACCACTTCCCCCAAATTGTGGGGCGGGATACTAGTGGCCATGCCCACCGCAATGCCGGAGCAACCATTCAACAGCAACAAAGGCAACTGGGCGGGAACCACGGTGGGTTCTTCCTGGGAATTATCGAAGTTGCCGGTAAAATCAACGATCGCCTCACTGATGCCTTCCAACATGGCCCCCATGGCGATGGGGGCTAAGCGGGTTTCGGTGTAACGCATGGCGGCGGGGGGATCATTGTCCACCGAACCGAAGTTGCCATGGCCAGCCAAGAGGGGATAACGACTGGAAAAATCCTGCACCATCCGCACCAGGGCATCGTACACAGACTGGTCACCGTGGGGATGGTATTTACCCAACACGTCCCCCACCACCCGGGCACATTTCCGAAACGGGCGATCGGGGGTCAACCCCAACTCGTACATGGCGTAGAGAATGCGACGATGCACCGGTTTTAGACCATCCCGCACATCGGGTAACGCCCGCCCCACAATCACACTCATGGCATATTCCAAATAGGAACGTTCCATTTCTTCGTGGAGATCGGTGGGGATAATTTGACCGCTGGGGAAAGATTTTCTGGCCATGCCGCTGGGAACCTGTGCGCTCGTCAATTCGCGGCCAATGTTAGCATTGGAAAGGCTGATTCTCCTCCCCACTTTGCTGGGTGCAGTTTTATGACAACGGTTCTCATCGTCGAAGACGACCCCATGAACTTCCGGGTTTTTTCCAAAATTCTGACTAAGCGGGGGGGCTTCACCGTCAAAGGCAGTGAGGATGTGGCGGAGGTGTTGGCCTTAGCTCGGAGCAAGGCGGTGGACGTAATTTTAATGGATGTGTCCCTCTCCCGCAGTCATTACCAGGGCAAAGCCTACAACGGCATTCAAATTACCCAATTGCTCAAACAAGACCCTGCCACGGCTAGCTTACCAGTGATTTTGGTCACAGCCCATGCCATGGTCGGCGATCGGGAGTCTTTATTGGCGCAAAGTGGCGCAGAAGGCTACATAGCTAAACCGGTGGTGGACCACCAAGCTTTTGTGAACCAAATTCAAACCATGGCTGGAGGCGATCGGGCGGTTTAACCCCTTAGCCTAAAGATTTACCCGTTATTTTTCATGTTGCCCACTGCCATTGTCCTCACTATCCTTTTGGGCATCATTGCCTACATTTGGGGCTATCCCCATTGGTTAGATTGGCGAGAAAAACAACTTTTTCGCCGTCCCCTGCCCCCCCATTGGCAAGCAATTTTAGGCGATCGCCTGCCTTTTTATGTCCAACTTTCTCCCCAGCAACGGCAAAAACTAGAGGCGAAAATTCAGCTATTCCTACAGCAAAAACAATTTATTGGTTGTAATGATTTTGTTGTAACCGATGAAGTGCGGTTGGTCATCGCCGCCCAAGCTTGCTATCTGGCGTTGGAATTAGGCAGTAATCCCTACCCCAGACTGGACACAATCCTGGTTTACCCCGACGCTTTCCAGGTTCGGCAAATTACGTCCCCCGATGGTTACGTGATGGAGGAAGAAGACACCATTCGAGCTGGGGAGTCCTGGGATAAGGCTGGACAGTTGATCCTGGCTTGGGGCACGATCGCCTGGGATTTGGAGCGGTGGCAGGATGGCCACAACGTTATTTTCCATGAATTTGCCCATCAGTTGGATATGGGAGACGGGGCTATGAATGGAGTTCCAAAATTGGGTCGTCGCAACGACTATCAACGCTGGCAGTCAATTTTTGCGTCGGAATACCAACAACTGCTCAGTCAGTTAGAAAATAATTTACCCACTGTCATCGATCCCTATGGAGCCACCAATCCCAGTGAATTTTTTGCGGTGGTGACGGAAACTTTCTTTGAAAAAGGGCAAGAATTACAACACAATCACGGGCAACTCTATCAAGTTCTACGGAAATATTACTGCCTTGAACCGTTGATTAATTGCTAGGGAACGGGTTGTAGCCTGGTCACTGCCAGGGAAAATGCTCCTCCCCCCGTGGCGGCGTAGGTTCTGACCCGGACAATGTAGTCTCCCGATTCAGTAATGCGGGCAAAGGCGAGGGAATTGGTGCCCCCTTCAGTGCTGTCGTCGTTGGCCACAATGGTGGTGCCGTCATCGCCAATGAGCATTACCATGGTGTCGAATTCATCGGAGCGCAGGTCAATGGAAACTTGGTCCCCGGCCTGGAGATTAATACGATAGTCCCTGGCAAATCCCCCTTCCCCCGTGGGCATATCCCCCACCGTCAGGCGATCGTCAACCGTTGTGTTGGCAGCAATGGGGATGGGCTTGTAAAAACTATTTTGATTATTTTGACCGTAACTCAGGGTTGGGTAGAAGACCACTAGGGCAGAAGGCAAACCTATCCAGAAGAGGAATACTTTATCCAGTTTTCCCATAGTGAAAAATCTAAACATTTTCGGTGTCCTGACTGAGTACTGACTGGAGCCGACTAAGGAAATTTGATTCCTGGGTAATGGGGATGAACTGCTCAATGGACGGGGCTGGCCCTGGGTTTCTGGTCACGGGCCCTTCTTCGGACACATTAGAGCCCTTTAAATTTTCTTGGTTGGGATGTTGAATATTTCCGAGGGCACGGTGATGCCAAGGGAGTGGTTCTAGCTCCACTGGGTCGGAGGGAGAAACCCGCCGTCTTGGTGATTGCAATGATTGTTCTTGTCCTGCCGTGGGAACCTTTAGCCGCCATGACTGGTCTACCATTTTAGTCAACCCCTCCATCGATTCGTCTCTGGCGATCGCCAACGATCTGGGCAGATTTTCGGAAACCAGACGCTCAAACTCAGCGGAAAAATGAAAATTGGGTTGTCCCTTCTTGTGCCAGAATTCCAGCAAATGCTCCACCGAAACCGCCTTATAACGGCCTAGGTACAGGGCTTCGATCACCGCAAGACGAATCCACAGGGCTGAAAAATTCTTAAGCCAGCCATTGATGACCTGTTTGGGGGCCATTCCCCGGAGGTCAAAACAATAGGCAGTCAAAAGCGAAACTGTCTGCAAAATGCCTGGATCCTTTTGAGCCTGGGATATTGTCATATTTGCTAGGGAGCTATGCTTAGTAGTTCCTAGAATACTAGCTCAAGTCCAGTCTGGGAGAAAGGAGGGTCGGCTATGTTTAAACAATTAGGAGTTCTGGCCACATTTATTGCCTTTGCATTGGCCCTGGCGGTGTCGGGTAATATCCCCAGTGAAGTCACCAGTTTGCCCCAACAATCCCTCACCATTGCCCAACAATCCAAACAACAAGCCCGGCTCCGTTTGCAACGCTCTCTACAGCAATTACTCCTACGGCCCCATCGTTTTTCCGGCTCCAGCAACGGGGTAGTCAATCCCAAGGCAGAATATTTTTAGTCCCTACCAAATGCGAGTCAAATCAAGCACAAAACCCGGCATTACTTCATGGCAATCTATTTGCTTGGGCAACGTTAAAATCTCTCTTGCTTGGGAAGAACGATAAATCTCAACCTGTTGATTTTGGGGATTGATCAATAACCCTAATCGCACCCCCAACCGTCGATACTCTTGCATTTTTTCCTGCAATGGTTTCAGATTATCCGTTGCGGATCGGAGCTCAATGACAAAATCCGGTACCACGGGAATAAAGCCGACTATTTCGATCCCTTCAAGCTTCGATTGTTCGATCCACGACACATCCGGCGACAATTTGCCGCCCCCCAATGAAGTGAAATCATAGCCACAGGAAGAGTCAAACGCCTGACCTAGATTGGCTTGGCGATTCCAAAGGCCAACATCAATGGCCAGATCAAGATTTTTTCGGCTAGTTTCTCCCCCCGCTGGTGCCATCACAATTAAGTCCCCATCTTTGGTTAACTCAAGCCGTAAGTCTGGGTTATCAAGGCAAAGCTGATCGAAATGCTCCGGCGAGACTTTTAAAGTGACATGGCTCACATCCAGCAACAATGCCCCTTGATCGATTAAGCTAACTGGCGGGGTTAGGGTTGCCATAACTTCTCCTCGGTTCACTGAACATTGGGATAGTTAACCATTTTTGTTTTGGTTGACTTCAATTCTAATCACTTCCTTTGGCACAAAGTTGACAAAGCCCGAAGAATTCTAGGGTGTGATAGTAAATCCGAAAAGAATAATTAGCCTGCAAATTTTCCTCTAGGGATTGCACAGGACAACCCTGAATGGGTACCGATTCCCCACACTGCAAACAGGTCAAACAATGTTGATCCTGCTCTAGGGTTTGGTAGAGTAGTTCCCCTGTCATGGTGGCTTGATGTTGGATAAATCCAGCTAACTTGAGGGCATCCAAAGCTCGGTACACGGTGGCCAAACCAATTTTTTTCGTTTCCCGTAGTTTGGTAAACAGGGCTTGGGCCGACAGGGGCTCCGTTTCCCTTTGCAAAGCTTGGAGCACCAGTCTTTGGTTGACTGTGAGGGACTCTAGGCGAACGGCAAGGGAAGGAGTGGGAAGACTCATGACAATGGTGAGGAATTATGCAATGATAATGATTATCGTTTATTGTCCTATGCCAAAGGGATAAATTTCCCATCAGCTTGATCTTCACTGTATTGCACATCGGTAATGTTCATTTTCCCCACTGTTCCCCGCTTTGTCCAATCCCTTGGTGTTGCTTTTGTTCTGGGTTTGGGCACCCTAGGCTGTCAGCCTGCTGTTGAGCAGGTCGGGCAAAATGGTCAAGTTGAGGATGCTCCGGTGGCAGATGCCATGGATATTACGGTGAGTATTCCACCCCAACAATACTTTTTGGAAAAAATTGGTGGTGACTTAGTTCGAGTTAGCGTACTGGTACCGGGTAATAATGATCCCCACACCTATGAGCCCAAACCCCAACAGTTGGCGGCCCTAAGTGAAGCAGAAGCCTATGTTTTGATTGGTCTTGGTTTTGAGCAACCGTGGTTGGAGAAGTTAAAGGCGGCCAATGCCAATATGAAGTTAATTGATTCGGCCCAAGGCATAACCCCCCTAGAAATGGAGGAGCATGACCATAGTCATGGGGAGAAGAAAGGTCACGATGACCATAGCCGCGATGACCACGACCATGGGTCAGAGTCAGAAAAGGAAAAAGCTATGGGAGCAGTGATGGTGGCGGACCCCCACATTTGGTTGTCCCCTACCTTGGTGAAACAACAGGCCACCACGATCGCCAAAGGCTTGACCGAATTGGACCCGGATAATCAAGAACAGTATGAGGCTAATTTAGCTGCATTTTTAGCGGAACTAGAGCAGTTAAATCAAGAGTTAGGACAAATATTGCAGCCTTTACCCCAAAGGAAATTTATTGTTTTCCATCCTTCTTGGGCTTACTTTGCTCGGGATTACAACTTGGTACAAATTCCCATCGAAGTGGAAGGGCAAGAACCCAGCGCCCAGGAATTGAAACAGTTAATTGATACGGCCAAGGAAAATAATCTAACCATGGTGTTTGGGGAAACCCAGTTCAGCACCAAAAGTTCCGAGGCGATCGCCGCTGAAATCGGAGCGGGGGTGGAATTACTCGATCCTTTAGCCGCTGATTGGTCTAGCAATCTCAAAGCCGTTGCCCAAAAAATCGCCAATGCTAACAGTGCCCAGCCCTAATGCCAACGTCCCCATGGTTGATTCCCTACTCTCCCAACCAGTAATTGCCGTTGAAAATTTATTCGCTGGTTATGGCACGACGCCAGTGCTAGAAAATATTAACCTGCGGGTGGAGGAACGGGATTTTCTGGGCTTAATTGGCCCCAATGGCGGGGGAAAAACCACTCTGCTCAAAGTACTGTTGGGCTTAATTCAACCCCAGCAAGGTACGGTGCAAATTCTGGGGCGATCGGTAGAGCAGGGACGTCGCTATATAGGCTATGTGCCCCAATGGTTAGAGTTTGACCGGGCGTTTCCGGTGCGGGTGTTGGATGTGGTCAGGATGGGTCGTTTAGGGCGGGGTAAGTTATTTCGCCGTTATCACCAGCAGGATGAAGCCATTGTGCGCCGTTGTTTAGAGCAGGTGGGCATGGGAGATTTAGGCGATCGCCCTTTGGGGGCATTGTCGGGGGGACAACGGCAACGGGTTTACATTGCCAGGGCCCTAGCTTCCCAACCGCAGATTTTATTGCTGGACGAACCCACTGCTAACGTGGACAGCAAAGTGCAAAAAAGTATTTATGAGTTGTTGGGGGAACTGAATCAAACCATGACTATTGTGATGATTTCCCACGACCTGGGGGCCATTTCTCGCTACGTCAAAACCGTTGGTTGCCTTAACCGCAGTTTGCACTATCACCAGGAGAAATTTATCACCCCCCAGATGATTGAAGCCACCTATCAATGTCCCGTGGATTTAATTGCCCATGGTGTGCCCCACCGAGTTTTCCCTAGCCATGATCCAGCTTTACCCGGGTTAGATGCAACCAATGGCCAGGGGCATACAGCGGAGTGTCACCATGATTGAGGCGGTGGTCCAGGCGTTGCAATACGAATTTATGCAAAACGCCATCGTAGCTAGTTTGCTGGTCAGCTTAGCCTGTGGATTAATTGGCTCTTTTATTGTCATCAACCGCATGGTTTTCATTAGTGGTGGGGTGGCCCACGCGGCTTATGGGGGCATTGGTTTGGGCTACTATTTTGCCTTTAATCCTCTCTGGGGAGCGTTTGGCTTTTCCCTAGTTATGGCTTTGGCCATGGGTTGGGTAGCAAGGAAATATCAACAGCGCAGCGACACGTTAATTGGGGTGATGTGGGCCCTGGGCATGGCGATCGGCATCATGTTGATCGATTTAACCAAAGGTTATAAAGCCGATGTGGCTAGTTATCTTTTCGGCAGTATTTTGACGGTGCCCCGGCAGGAACTCTGGCTCATGGCAGGGCTAGACCTCTTGATTATCATTTTGTTGTTCTTACTTTATAAAGAGTTTTTAGCCATTTCCTTTGACCCCGTTTATGCCACTACCCGTAATTTGCCGGTGGATGTTCTTTATCTAACTCTAGTGGCGGCCATTGCTTTAACGGTGGTGATGGTGATGCAATTAGTGGGATTAATTATGGTCATTGCCCTGTTGAGTATTCCAGCGGCGATCGCCGGTCAGTATGTGCGGGATGTGCCCCAAATGATGGCGGTGGCCAGTGGGTTAGGCATGGTCTTTTGTAGTGTTGGATTAGCTCTTTCCTACAGCTTTAACCTTTCCTCTGGAGCAACCATTATTTTGGTGGCCAGTATTGCCTATCTGATCAGTTTGGCTTTTAGACGCTGAGAACGTGTCTGGAAAGTTTTATTCCGCCCCCTAAATTGACTCACTAAAGCTCCGGCCTAAAAAGGGGAGGGGGACTTTCGTGAGCATTTCCCCCTTCCGCAGGGGGGCTAGGGGGGATTAAACAGCCAAAACCCAGCTTTTGAAACACGGTCTGAGGAATCTTCCCCGTTTTTCCCATTCCACCTTCCAGGGTCAAAAAACTTTTTCCTTTCAATAAACCTGGATTAATTTTGTTGGTGACCAATTCTCGATACATGGCCAACTCTTGGGAGAGCAATTCATAGCGGGGCTTGCCATAGAGGGTCCAGGTCTTGATGTTGGATTATCCCCCTTCCGGCTTAGCTCGGTATTTTGGCTTGGATGAAAAAATTGGGCAATGATGACAAAAAAAGTTTCAAGCTGGGATAGTTGGGGAATTTCGATGGTGTACAATTTTGTCAACGTCATTTTTATGGCAATAGAGGAGCAATTTAGAGCAATTTTTGTTTATTTGTCGATTTGTTGAGCTTTTATTACCGTGGCTATTCTTGATCCTCTCGCCCTCAGCGCCGTTTACGAAAACCTGATTCAGTTCGCCGACTCTCCCCACTTTTGGCAAGACTTAGAAATTATTTTTGGCTCTAGCTTTAATCGAGCTAAGGCGGAAGAACTCCGGCAACAATGGCAAGCAGAGGATTTTAGCCAGTTGCCGCCGATCAGAATTTTAGACCAGGGCATGGCTGGTTTGTTAGGAGCCTACGCCCAGAGCACAGACACCATTTATCTCAATCAAACTTTTCTAGAGACGGCCTCCCCCGCTCAGATACAAGCGGTTCTGCTGGAGGAAATTGGCCATGCCATTGATGCCCGCTTAAATGTGGTGGATAGTCTTGGGGATGAAGGGGAGATTTTTGCCCATGTAGTTAGTGGCATTGAGTTAGATGATTTAGGATTACAATCTCTCCGTTCTCAAAAAGATAACTTCACCATTTTTGTTGACGGAAATACAGTGCCAGTAGAGGCGGCGGTTTTTCTGGCAAGTAGTTTTACTGACCTTGTTACCGCCATCAACAATGCCAATAGTTCATCGGGAGCGGACACTATTCGGATAACTGGGGATATTCGACTGACGAGCTTCCTTCCCCTAATTACCAGTGATATTGAATTTATCGGCAATGGCTACACCATTAGCGGTGATGCCAATAACAACGGTGTTAACGATGCTGGAGATGTCTCCATTTTCTTTGTTAAAGAGGGCACCGTTAGTATTAGTAACCTAACTCTTTCCGGTGGTCGTGCCCAGGGGGGCAAGGGAGGGAATGGACTTCCTGGCGGTGGCGGTGGCATGGGAGCCGGGGGAGCTTTACTGATCAACTCTGGTAATGTCACCCTCACTAATGTCACTTTCTCCAACAATCAGGCGATCGGCGGCAATGGCGGTGACAATTTTGATGGAAGTGTCGGATTTACCGGCGGTGGTGGTGGTGGTGGACTCTCCGGCAATGGTGGCAATGGTGGGGCGTCCTCCTCGTCACCAGGAAATTACGGCGGTGGCGGCGGTGGACTGCGGGGTGACGGAGGTGAAGGTAGTGGCAGTTCCCCCAACCGTGTTGGTGGTGGTGGTGGTGGAACAATTGATAATGCCAGTGGTTTTGGTGTTGGTGGCAATGCCAATGGCGGTAATGGTGGCGTGGAGGGTACCAGTTCAGCAACTGCCGGTGGTTTTGGTGGTGGTGGTGGTGCTGCTGGTGGACTTAACAGCCCTAGTATTAGTGGTGCTAATGGAGGAGAATTCGGTGGTGGTGGTGGTGGCGTTGGCATAGCTTTCAGTGTTTCGGGCAAAGGTGGTTTTGGTGGTGGCGGTGGTGGTAGTAGCTTCGTCGCGGGTAGTGGTGGCTTTGGGGGCGGCAATGGCGGGGGCGATTCCATCGGCCCTTCTGGTGGTAGTGGAGGCTTTGGTGCCGGTGGAGGCGGGGGTGGCGGTTTTGTTGGCGGTGGCGGCGGTGCCGGATTAGGGGGCGCCATTTTTATCCGCTCCGGTTACCTGACTATGAGCGATACCACCTTTACTGGTAATAGTGCCACTGGGGGTAAAGGTGGGACGAACGCTGCCGATGGTCAAGGATTGGGGGGGGCTATTTTTGCTGTCACTGATGGGCTAAAAGATGAAGCGGGTGTTACCAAAGCCCCTACAGTGCTTTCCCTAGGAGGATTGCCCACTTTTAGCAATAACACTGCGCCTGATGATGCTGGTGATAGCATTGGTAATACTTACAACGACAACAACATCTTTGGCACGCTGGACATTGTTCTTCCGACCCTTTCCATCGATGACGTAAAAGTTAATGAAAATGCTGGGACAGCGACTTTTACTGTTAGCCTTTCCATTCCTGCGTTTACTAGTGGGGTTACATTCGACATTGCCACTGCCAACAACACAGCAACAGCAGGGCAGGATTACACAGCTCGGAGCTTAACCGGTCAAACTATTGCCGCAGGGGAATCTACCTATACTTTTACTGTTGATATCAAGAGCGGAAACCTCTCAGCGGCAACAGAAACATTTTTCGTCAATGTTACCAACGTTACAGGAGCAAATGTTCTTGAGGGCCAAGGTCTTGGAGCTATTGTCAATGTCAACGAAGCACCAACAAATATAACCCTTGACAATACTAAAATTGACGAAAATACTAACACTAGTGGTGGGTTAAAAGTAGCGGTTGTTACTATTACTGATCCCGATGCC
>NZ_CP019225.1:2252205-2260202 GCF_010222815.1 Synechocystis sp. CACIAM 05
CCAGTGAGACAATGCTCTATGTTGCCATGGTTCATCTCATGCTTCAAAGGCTTGCTTAAAACTTTTCAAACACTTTCTTAGGGGGCGGAATAAAACTTTCCAAACACGTTTTAAAGGAAAATGATAGGGTTCAGAAAGCACAATTTTGGGATAGATAGCAGGCATTGGATTGGCTAGTTTTGACCCCCAATTTAGGCCAATTATCCAGACTACCTTTGTTAATCAAAACCATTTATGGCAATTTCCCCAACTTCAATCCGGATTCTTTTGGTGGAGGACGATGAACTCTTCCGTTTGGGATTGGTGACCCGTCTCAGCCAGGAACCAGGGTTGGACGTGGCCGGGGAAGCGGAAGATGGAGAAACGGCGATCGCCTACGTCAATCAACAGCTTTTTGACGTGGTGATTTTAGATGTGGGACTGCCGGGTATCGGTGGCATTGAAGCCTGCCATCAAATCAAAAAAATTCATCCACAATTACCAGTTTTAATTCTTACTTCCCATTCCCAACCGGCCCTGATTAACCGCCTGATTGAAGCCCAAGCCCAGGGCTATTGTGTTAAAGGGGTGGCCGCAGAAACATTAGTGCTGGCGATTCGCTCAGTGGCGGCTGGTGCATTTTGGTGGGATGCCATTGCTTCTCAGGAAATTCAGACCGCATTTCAACACAGTTCGTCCACGGGGGCGGTGCTGCCATTGGCGGATGCAGATGGAGAGAACCCACTCACTAAGCGTGAACTGGAAATTTTATCCCTGGTGGCCAGGGGAAAAAGTAACCAGGAAATTGCCGACGAACTTTACATTGCGCCGGGCACAGTGCGGGTCCATGTACACACTATTTTGCGTAAGTTGGAGGTGCGGGATCGTACCCAAGCAGCCCTTTTAGCCATTGAAAAAAGATTAGTTTCTTTTTGACTGCCGCTAGCATATGCCCAGTTTTATCCAGGCTCTCTAGCAACTGGGAAACTTTGAAATTTTCCTAACCATGGGAGAAATTTTACCAGCCCAAAATCTGGTTCAGGCCAAATAAAACCGAATCATATCCAAGAATATGTTTGAAAAGTTTTCTTTTTCTCCCTAAATCGACCCACTAAAGCTCCGGCAGTGCTGAAGTACTTTTGTTTAAATTCCCCCCAAACTTTGGGCCCAGGGGGGCTTTTGAAACACGCTCTAGGATGGTTCGGCCACATTTTCCCCTTCCAGGGTAACCAGTAAAGGCATAATATTTTCCTCCAAGCGACCCATGCGAATTAAATCGGCATAGGTTTCCGCTTCAATATCCAGCACGGCTTGGTCAAACTTTTTGTTGGCCACTTCCTGCAATAGGGGATATTCCTGTAGCAATAGGGTGAGTTTGTCGGTGACGCTCTGTAATTGCCCCTGCACTAATTCCCGTTTATAACGCAGTCGTTCGAGGTTAATGTCGGGGAATTCGTCGGTTTTTTCTAGTTCCGCCAACACCCGCCTTAGGGCAATTTGTCGGGATACTAGCTCTGCATATTCCAACCGTTGGGGTTGATCGCCAATTAGATCCAAGCCTTTGAGCACAAATTGGGTGGTTAGTCCCTGCACCAGTAGGGTGAATAGCACCACACCAAACACAATGTCGATGATGGCCTGTCTCTCGGCGATCGCCTGGGGCACGCTCAAGGCCACGGCAATGGCAACGGAACCCCGTAATCCCCCCCACCACAGTACGGTTTGCTCCTGGAGGGTGATGTGGGTACGGCTAATCTGGTCACTCACTTTATTGCTAATCAAGCTCAGGCCAAAAATGCTCACTAAGCGAGTCACCACCACCGCCGCAATGGCAATCAAAATCAGATTAAGGTGATCCGAAAGACTGCTCAAGCCAATTTGATCACCAATCAGCAAGAAGATAATGGAATTAACGAAAAAGGCCACGAATTCCCAAAAAATGCTGACAATCAGTCTGGTGCGGGGATTCATGCCAATGCGGGAACCATAGTTGCCTAACACCATGCCCACCACTACCACCCCAATTACCCCCGATCCCCCCAGGTTTTCCGCCAAAATATAGGCACCGTAAGCGGAGACCAGGGTGAGGGATTGCTCCACAAAAGGTAGGTCAAACCGTTGGGTCAACAGGGACAAACTAAAGCCAATCACCAGGCCACAACCCACCCCAATACCTATCACTGTGAGAAATCGGGCCAGGGTAACGGACAAGTCAAAAGTGCTAGTACCCAGGGGAATGCCCACCAAAATGAGGAAGACCACCACCGCCACCCCATCATTAAATAAGCTCTCCCCTTCCATTAACGTATTCAGTTTTTTGCTCGCCCCCAACTCCTTAAATAGGGCAATTACCGACACTGGATCTGTAGCCGACAGGGCCGCCGCCGCTAAAAAGGCGATCGCCAACTCCATACCTCCCCAGTAGGAAAGGGGAAAGGCAATGCCCACCACACAGATGACCACTCCGAGGGTGGCAAAGAGAATAATCGGAAACCAATTTTCTTTGAGATTGCGCCACTGTAAATTCCATGCCGCCTCGAACAGGAGGGGGGGCAAAAAAATTTCCATGATCAATTCCGGTGAAAGATTGATCAGCTTCACATCAACAAAGGCTAGGGCCATGCCCACAATTACCAACAGCAGAGTGTAGGGAATTTTTCGCAGAATTGGCACCGTCTTGGACAGGGTCGCAATGCTCAGGGAAACCGAGAGCACAATCAAGAATTGTTCTAGGTTATAGGAAATCGAGAGGGATTCGTTGACCGCTGTATCCACGGTTTTGGCTCCTTTCTGGCTAAAATCTCCCCCATTATGGGGCCACTCCGCTCTGAGGGCAAAGTTAATCTGAGGATAGGGGTCAGTCTGTAGCAGTCTAAGCAGATTTGCGCTGGTCAAAAGTTCTGGGATGGGCCCCGGAGTCGAGCCATGGCCCCAGATGGCAGCCTATCAATGCCAACTCCCTGGACTAAGCTTGTCAAAATCATTGGCTTTATTCTATCATTAGTTATCTAACAACAATCCCAGGTCTATGAAAGTGAAGATCATGGCCATCGGTCCATTGTATTTATTGATTTCTGCACAGCCTAGACCCAAGCCCCGCCAGGACCGACAACTGAAAATTACTGAAATTTAGCTTAGGTTCCAGCTCAGTGTGGGCTTGAAGAAAATTTAATCCGCCTCCTCAAATTGTCCCTCCCATCTAATCACCATCTTCATCAAGGACATGCAAGCAACCTTACACCAATTAAAAGTTTTTGAAGCCACGGCTAGACATGGCAGTTTCACCAGGGCAGCAGAAGAACTTTACATTACCCAGCCGACCGTTTCCAGCCAGATCAAACAGTTATCCAAAACTGTCGGACTTCCTCTGTTTGAGCAGATTGGCAAACGACTTTACCTCACCGAGGCGGGCCAGGAGCTCTTGGTAACTTGTCAGGATATTTTCCAGCGACTGGACAATTTTGCCATGAAAGTGGCGGATATTAAGGGGACAAAACAGGGTCGTTTACGCTTGGCGGTGATTACCACGGCAAAATATTTCATTCCTCGTTTACTGGGGGAATTCACCCAAAAGTATCCCGGCATTGAGGTGTCCCTCAAGGTGACCAACCATGAGCAGATTCGTCACCGGATGCAAAACAATGAAGATGATTTGTACATTGTTAGTGAGCCGCCGGAGGAAATTGACCTTAATTACCAACCTTTCCTCGATAATCCTCTGGTGGTCATTGCCCGTCGGGACCATCCCCTAGCCGGGAAAAGCAATATTCCCATTACGGCGCTGAATGATGAAGCGTTCATTATGCGGGAGAAAGGTTCCGGTACCCGTTTGGCGGTACAAAATTTATTCCACCGCTATTACGTTGATGTACGGGTGCGACTAGAACTGGGGAGTAATGAAGCCATCAAGCAGGCGATCGCCGGTGGCATGGGCATTTCTGTGTTGTCCCAACATACCCTGGTATCGGAGGGAGCCCGCAGTGAGCTGACAATTTTGGACATTGACGAATTTCCTATCAAGCGGCGTTGGTACGTGGCTAACCTAGCGGGTAAACAACTGTCGGTGATTACCCAAACCTTTTTGGACTATCTCATGGCCGTTACCAAAAATATGCCGGCTCCGTTTGCAGAGCAATTAACGACCCAACAAACCCCTGTGAAGTTAGTTCTTTAATCACCTTGATTGATTTTTAACAATTTTATCTGCTTTAACCATTGATTTTGTCCCTGGATAAACCCTGGGCGGAGGGGATGGCGCAAACCGTGGGGTTAGTGGTTTTAATTTCCACCTGGTGGTGCCCTGTGCTTTTTAATAAACTCGCTAGAGCCACTTCGGCCTTCTGGTTAGCCTGGTTCAAAATGCCTTGGTCACAGGCGGCGGCGGTGATTTTGGCTAGGGTCTGCCGTTGGGCCAAAGTTTGTAGCTCCGGAACAGTGTCGGGTCCTAGGTTTAAAAATCCCCGGTCATAGTGGTAAATGCGGGAGCGTTCCACATCAATCTTTTGGTCAAGAATTTGCGGCGGCGGCAGGGTGACAATTAGCGTTTCTCCCTGTTGTTGAATACTTTGTTCATTTATCTCGGCTAGATCAATGCCGGCCCGCACTTCCCCGTAGCCAATGTAGAGTAAGTCGGTGCGCCCCAGGGTGAAATTACCCCATTGCCGTTCCTGACTAGTGGGCACTACGGTTTCCATGGCAAAAATGGTGGTGGTTAGTTCACTGACTGCCCGGATTTGCTGCACCACGAGGGTAGAAATTTCCGCCTTGGCCTGATTATTGCCGATGCGGAGCCAAGGGCTGATGATACGTAGACCCTGGACAATGCCCATAACGGCGATCGCCATGGTTAGAACTACGCCCCCAGTCCCCAGAAGCGGTAGTCGCTGAAAAATGTTCCGGGCTGGTGGTGAGGAAGATAGTTTTTCTGCCATGGTTTAAGCAATGGTTGAGGAGGGAATAACTTGATTGTAGTAGCCGGGGATCGCAGTTTTAATGGATACTATTGCCGTGACTGTATGGGTCCATGGGGCCAATTCCATCGTCAACTAGCTTCTAAATGGAACTCAGGCGGAAAATTAGGTAAATTTCACCATACCCGACTAAGGCACTTTCTGTTGCTGGGGTCTGGGTCCGCTAATGTGACAAAAAGTTATTACTGAAGTCATGGGGTTGGCCTTGGTCGGGCAGTTGACAACAATGGCGATCGGAGTAGCCCATGCCTACGGTGTGATCATTGCTCAATCTCGGCAAATTAATAGTGGGAATATTGTGCGAACATAATTACGACAAAAACTCAAACATAAATTTAAACACCATTGGCAATGCTGGCAAGTAAATTGAATCCGTAAAAATCATGACAGATAACAGCCAAAGTCTCTCTCTAATTAAATGCCCCACCGGGATTCAAGGTTTTGATGAAATTACCAACGGTGGTTTACCCCAGGGCCGACCAACCCTCATTTGTGGTTCAGCCGGTTGTGGTAAAACTCTATTTGGGGTGGAATTTTTAGTGCGGGGGGCAGTGGAATATGGAGAGCCAGGGGTTTTAGTTTCCTTTGAAGAAAGCGCCAAAGAAATCATCCAAAATGTGGCGTCCTTAGGGTGGAATTTACAAGATTTAGTTGCCGAAGAAAAAATTTTAATTGATCATATTTATGTTGAAGCTAGCGAAATTCAAGAAACAGGAGAATATGACCTCGAAGCCCTATTTATTCGCTTAGGCTATGCCATTAATAAAATTGGTGCAAAGCGAATCCTTTTAGATACAATTGAAGTTCTTTTTTCTGGCTTAGAGAATACCAATATTGTCCGAGCAGAATTACGTCGTTTATTCCATTGGTTAAAGCAAAAAGGCGTTACCGCAGTGATCACAGGGGAACGGGGCGACAAAAATTTAACTAGGCAAGGTCTGGAAGAATACGTATCTGATTGTGTTATTAAACTCGATCAAAAAACTGTGGAAGAGGTTGCCACCAGAACTATTCAGGTCGTTAAATATCGAGGCTCACGCCATAGCAATAATGAATATCCTTTTTTGATCGAAGAAAATGGCATTTCCGTGTTGCCTATCACTTCCCTGATTCTCAATCACAGCGTCTCCCAGGAGCGAATTTCCACCGGCATTCCCCAATTGGATGATATGTTTGGCGGGCAGGGTTATTACCGTGGCAGTAGCATTTTAGTAACCGGGAGAGCTGGCACTGGCAAAACTACCCTGGCGGCCTTTTTTGCCCAGGCAACTTGCTTAAGGGGAGAACGATGTTTATATCTTGCTACTGAGGAATCACCCCAACAAATTTGCCGCAATTTAAACTCCATTGGTCTAGATTTATCGCCCTATTTAGACAGTCAATTACTACAATTTGATGCCACTCGTCCTACTAATTATAATTTAGAGATGCGTCTGTTTAAGATTCATAGTTGGGTCAGAAATTTTAAGCCAAGCTTGGTGGTAGTTGATCCAATGAGTAACCTAATTACTAGTGGCAATTTAAATCAGACAAAAAACTTTTTCATGCGTCTAATTGATTATCTAAAAAGCCAGAAAATTACTGTATTTTTGACGGATTTGACCGGCGGCAATGTGGGATATGATAATGAACAAACAGAAGTTGGTGTTTCTTCTTTAATGGATACCTGGCTGGAGTTACAGACCCTGAGAATAAATGGAGAAAGAAATCGTATTCTCTATATTTTAAAATCTAGGGGCATGGCCCACTCCAACCAAGTGCGGGAATTTATCCTTAGTAATGATGGGGTAGATTTAATCGAAGCTTACATTGGTGAAGGGCAAGTACTAACAGGTACCCAAAGGATTAATCAAATTTTAGAAGAAGAGGCGATCGCCAAAAGGCGGCAACAGGCTCTAGAGCTCAGCAAACGGAATTTTGAGCGGAAAAAGTACTTACTGCAGGCGAAGATTGATGCCCTCCAAATGAAACTAGCCAGTCAAGATGAGGAATTAGAAGTACTAATGTTGGAGGAGGAAGAATTCAAACAAACAATGTTGGCCAACCGTAATCTGATTAAAAAGTCTCGCCACATTTATCAAAACACCTAAGTACTGAAGAGTCTTCTATTATGGAAAATTTAAACGCTCTATCTGGCAATCAAAACTTGGAAGTTTGGCAACTGCGTCTGTATGTAGCGGGACAAACTCCTAAATCCGTCACAGCTTTTATAAATTTAAAAAAGATTTGTGAAGAATATCTAAACGGTCAATATCAAATTGAAATCATCGATTTGACCCAACAACCTGAATTGGCGATCGAAGATAGTATTTTGGCATTGCCTACTTTAGTAAGAAAATTACCCGAACCAATCAAAAAAATTATTGGTGATTTGTCCAATACAGAAAAGGTATTAGTGGGCTTACAAATTTTACCCTCTATGGATTGGAAAATCTAGCATTTTAGGTTGTCGCAATGAATGTTCCGGAGGATTTAAAACCCGCAATCACAGAAATATTTGAGCACCTTTTTACAAAATTCAAAGAACATTATTACGTACTGCGGCTTTGCATTCCAGGGAGCAAATTCTAGTCTTTGCAAGCCTAGGAAAGTGTTTGAAAAGTTTTAAGCAAGCCTTTGAGGCATAAAATGAACCATGGCAACATAGAGCAGTGTCTCACTGGTGGTAGGTAAATATTCATACTTCTTACTGAAACGACGATAACCTCCAAACCAAGCAAAGGTGCGCTCGACTACCCAACGGCGGGGTAAGAATTCAAAGCCTTTTTGTCCCTGCTTTTTGCTGACCACATTCAAGGTCCAACCAAAAGTATGCTCCACCCAATGGATAAAATCTTTTCCGCCAAAGGTACTGTCAGTCCATATAACTTGTCAGGCACTGCCAAAGGGGAGCAAACCAGGTGCCAAGTAGAATCAGACCCTGATGGTCAGAGCGATGAGCGCTGTGAACCACAACATCGAGAAGTAATCCCATGGTATCCACGAGGATTGTACGTTTACGACCATTGACCTTTTTTCCGCCGTCATAGCCAGTTTCTTGCCCAGTTC